>QMLJ01000013.1 GCA_003643935.1 Deltaproteobacteria bacterium
AAAGAGCTGGAAATATTATCAGGCCAACTCTCAGAAAAACTTTCTACCAAGGTTGTTTGTACATGGGGCAGAAGAAAGGGTAGGATCATAATAGACATAGCTTCAAGGGACCAACTGAACACGGTTGTCCAGTATATTATGAGTGCGGGGAAAAGTCCAATCTAGCTGCTTGACTTGATTTATATACATGTTACAGACATGTTGACATCAAAGATGTGTAGGTACGTTACATGATAATGTTTATTGAAAAGATTTGTATATTATAAAAGAATGAAAGAACGTATAGTTAGATAAGATTTGAACATATGAAGGTATATTTATAATTAACAGAATATATATAAGGAGTAATATAAAATGCATATAAAGGTAAAAAAGGAACAGTTACAGAAAGGCCTACAAAAGGTACAAGGTTTTACTGATAGTGAGAGAAGCTCAACCATGCCCATACTGAGCCATATCTTGATGGAGACTGAAGGAGATGGCCTAAATATAAAAGCAACCGATCTCCATACATCCATACAGGTAAAAATGGCATGTGATATAGAAGAACCAGGGGCATGTACTGTCCATTCAAAAGGCCTTCTAGATATTACCAGAGAGCTGCCGAATGGCGATATAAGTATGAATATCCATGAAGATGGAAGGATACATATAACGCTGAACAGGTACAGGTTTAAATTGAACATAATGGATCCAGAGGAGTATCCATTGATTGATTTTTCAAAGATAGATGAAGGTATAGTGATATCTCCTGATATTATTAAATTTATGATTGACAACACTTTCTTCTCCATCTCGCAAGGAAACACGGGGGAACTTAAGTATACTCTGGAAGGAGCACATCTGGTAACAGCCAAAGATGGAGATACTTCATACCTAGAGATGGCAACGACGGATGCAAAGAGGCTGGCGTTTGTAAGGAGACCAATAGATAGGACCATAGACACATCAAGTAGTATAATTATACCAAGGAAGGGCCTCCAGGAAATAAGACGCTTGATAGAAACATCTGATTCAGACGCATCTATGCGTTTTACCGAAGGCTCTCTTTATTTTGTATCTGATGATACGATTGCAACTGTCAGGCTGATGAGTGGTAGTTTTCCAGAATATGCCGGGGTCATCAAACCCGATGCATATCCTATAAAGATAAGTGTTGATTCTGGTGAACTTTTGAGTGCCCTGAAGGTATGTTCAGCCCTTCTCTCAGAGATGTCCAACAGTGTTAGATTCGTTTTCTCGGGCACAACGACCACGTTATATGCAAAAGATCCAGAAAAGGGTGATGTGGAGGTAACAGTAGATTCAAGTCAATCTGGACCTGAAGTAGATATTACCTTTAATCCCAAATACTTTATAGATTGCCTTTCGATGATTAGCGGAGAGGCAGTAATATTATTGAAAAATTCAGAAGGTCCGTGCCTTATAATGCCTGGAAATGACCCAGACAGAAGGTGGTTAATCATGCCAATGAGATACTAAGAAGGGGAGACGCAGGTTATGAAAAAATATACAGCGGAAGACATTAAGATCCTCGGTGATTTTGAGGCGGTAAGATTAAGGCCGGCGATGTACATAGGTTCAACATCTACAAAAGGCCTACACCACCTCGTGTTCGAGGTTGTGGATAATAGCATAGATGAGGCCATAGCAGGGTTTTGTCACAAGATAGATGTTGTCATACACATGGATGAAAGCATTACTGTCTCAGATGACGGGCGAGGGATACCTGTAGACATTCATCCACAGTCAGGCAGACCTGCGGCCGAGGTCGTCCTTACAACATTGCACGCTGGTGGAAAGTTTGACAATTCGATTTACAAGGTATCTGGAGGATTACACGGAGTTGGTGTATCAGTAGTTAATGCACTTTCAGAGCATCTAGAGGTTATCATAAAAAGAGGAGGTTATGTTTATTACCAGGAATTTGAAAGAGGTGTGCCACTTACAACTCTGCAGAAAAGAGAAAGGACTACAGGGAAAGGTACTACCATTCATTTTAAGCCAGACCCGGAGATATTTGAGACAACTGTATATGATTTTGATACCATTGCAAACAGGTTAAGGGAGCTGGCATTTCTCAACCCAGGGCTAAGAATAGTACTTGAAGACGAAAGGTCAGACACGAGGCAAGTTTTTCATTATGCAGAAGGACTTAGGGATTTTCTTAAGTACATAAATGCCAAGAAGAATCCACTACATTCGCCCATATATTTCAAGGTATCTAAGGGGGTTGTGTTAGTAGAAGGGGTTCTACAGTATAATAGCGGCTACAAAGAGACGGTCTATTCTTTTGCAAACAACATAAACACGCATGACGGTGGGACCCACGTGGCAGGGTTTCGCAAGGCCATAACCAGGACCATCAATGCTTATGCAAAAGAAAAAGGATTGTTAAAAAACACAAAAGTAGCGATAACAGGAGAGGATACCAGGGAAGGGCTCTGCGCGATCATAAATGTAATGTTGCCTAACCCCCAGTTCGAGGGACAGACAAAGACAAAGCTTGGAAACTCAGAGATACAGGGTATCGTGGAGAGCGTAGCAAACGAGGCTATAACAAGTTACCTGAGTGAGAACCCCAATGAAGCCATGTCCATTATTAGAAAGGTGATGGAGAGTGCCAAGGCAAGAGAGGCGGCAAGGAAGGCAAGAGAGATAACCAGGAGGAAAAGTGCGCTAGAGTACACACTTTTACCCGGAAAGTTGGCGGACTGCCAGGAAAAGGATCCAAGGTTGTGTGAGCTATTCTTGGTAGAGGGTGATTCAGCTGGCGGTAGTGCAAAGCAGGGAAGAAACAGGTGGAATCAGGCCGTGCTTCCATTGAAGGGTAAGATATTAAATGTTGAGAAGGCAAGGGTAGACAAGATGCTGTCAAACGAGGAGATAAAGTCATTGATAACAGCGCTTGGAACAGGCATAGGCCCAGAGCATTTTGATATCTCAAAGCTTAGGTACCACACAATAATCATTATGACAGATGCCGATGTGGATGGTGCCCACATAAGGACCCTGCTCCTTACCTTTTTTTATAGGCAGATGCCTGAGATAATAGAGCATGGCCATCTATACATAGCACAGCCACCTCTGTTTAAGGTGACGAGGGGCAAAAAAACGCATTATATATTGAATGAAGAATTGCTGGAGAATTTTCTACTGAAGAACGTATCACGGGAAATTGCCCTTAAAGGGGCAAGCGAACTTAGGGGTGGCGAGCTGGTAAGGTTGATAAAGCTTGTAAACAGAAGAAACGGTATACTTAGGAACTATGAGACCAGGCACATGGATGACAGGGTGATACAATGTGCATCTTACATACCCTTTGATGAACTAGGATCATTTAATGCCGAGCTTGTAAAGGAAAGGATAGAGGGAATACTAGAAAAGTGGTTTTCCAGTATAGGCCCTGTAGATGCAAGGGTAGAGGAAGGGAAGGTAGTTTTTGACACGGTAAAAAACGGTATAGGTAGGAAGACGATTATAGACGAGATGTTAATTGACTCCCCCGGTTTTGTAGAGCTTACAAAGATAAACAACCAGCTATCTGGTGTAGGAGAACCCCCTTTCAGGATAAAGAAAAACGGCAAAGAATACCCTGTGAGCAACCTGAGAGAAGCAGCGCAAAAGATAATGGACGAGGCAAAGAAAGGCTATACATTGCAGAGATATAAAGGTCTCGGCGAGATGAATCCAACCCAACTCTGGGATACAACCATGGACCCGCATAACCGCTCTCTTCTTCAGGTAAGCATAGAAGATGCGATAGAGACGGACAGTATATTTACTACACTTATGGGCGATGATGTTGCGCAGAGACGGGAATTTATTCAGAATAACGCCTTGAAGGTGTCCAACCTAGACATCTAGTTTTATTGAGACGAGGTGATGCATGAAGACAGAAAATAATGTAGTGGCCATTGATTCAGAGATGCGCCGGTCCTACTTGGACTATGCCATGAGCGTTATAATAGGAAGGGCACTACCCGACGTTAGGGATGGCATGAAACCGGTTCACCGGAGGGTTCTCTTCGCAATGTACGATGCAGGGAATACCCATAATAAGCCCTATAAAAAATCCGCAAGGATAGTAGGTGACGTTATTGGTAAGTACCATCCCCATGGCGATGCCGCGGTATACGATACCATAGTGAGAATGGCACAGGGCTTTTCCCTGAGGTATCCACTAGTCGATGGGCAGGGGAATTTTGGCTCGGTGGACGGAGATCCTCCAGCTGCAATGAGATACACAGAAGTTAGGATGGCCAAGATAACAGAAGAGGTGCTTTCGGATATTGACAGGGAGACCGTTGATTTTGTCCCAAACTATGATGAGTCCCTTCAAGAGCCCACCGTGCTGCCTACAAGGGTTCCGCTTCTAGTTGTGAATGGCTCATCAGGCATTGCTGTGGGAATGGCGACTAACATACCTCCCCATAATTTGGGAGAAATTATTGATGCAACTATACAGTTGATAGATAACCCAGTGCTTACATTAAGGGATATTATGAACACTGTCCCAGGTCCAGATTTTCCAACTGGCGGCATTGCCTTTGCTGGAGATGAGCTTATTAAGGCCTACGAAACAGGCAAAGGAAGCATTGTACTAAGGGGAAAGCTTGCCTTAGAGGAAGAGAAGTCCAAGAGAGCGCTTGTTATAACAGAGATTCCATATGCTGTTAATAAGGCCGCCCTTATAGAGCGCATAGCTTCCCTGGTTCATGATAAAAGAATAGAGGGTATATCTGATATAAGAGACGAGTCTGACAAGGAGGGCATGAGGGTTGTTATAGAGCTCAAGCGTGATGCCAACGAAGATATCATAAAGAACAAGCTATATACATTAACGAATCTTCAGACGTCATTTTATATTAACATGCTAGCCATACACAACGGAAGGCCCAAGAGGATGGGGCTGTTAGAGCTACTCTTTGCATTTATAAGTTTCAGGGAAGAGGTTGTTACAAGGAGATCTCTGTTTGACCTCAGAAAGGCAAGGGAACGGTCTCATATTCTGGAGGGTCTTCTCAGAGCACTGGAGCATATTGACGAGGTTATAGCCATTATAAAGGCCTCTGGCAGTCCTTCCGAGGCAAAGGACGCCCTGATAAAAAGGTTTGACTTTTCCGATGTCCAAGCACAGGCCATACTTGACATGAAACTGCAGAGGCTCACGGCCTTGGAGAGGGGAAGGATTGAAAAGGAATATTCAGAACTAGAGCAGGAGATAGAGAGGTTAAAGAAGATTCTTTCTGACAAGAATGAGCTGAAAAAGGTGATAAAAAAGGAACTCCAAGCCATTAAGGCGTCTTATAGCGATCCAAGGAGAACTGACCTTGTACAGGGAGCTGTAAGGGACCTTGATGAAAGGGATCTAATTCCAAACGATAAGATGGTGGTGACAATCACGAGAAGAGGTTATGTAAAGAGGACAGAGCTTACGGGTTACCGCACACAGAAGAGGGGAGGTGTGGGATTGAAAGGCGGGCTTACATTGGCCGATGACTTTATAGAGCACATCTTTGTTGCTCTAAACCATTCCTCTATACTCTACTTCACGAACACCGGCAGGGTGTACCAGACAAAGGTTTATGAGATCCCTGAGAAAGAAAGGAGAAACAAGGGTGTACCTGTTGCAAACATACGGCCCATGCAGAAGGGAGAGCGTATATGCGCGGTACTAGTAGTACCCGAGATTCTGGAGGAAGACGCATATGTACTTATGGCAACGAGGCAGGGACTTATAAAGAAAGTTAACCTGAGGGCCTTTAGGAAGGTCTTAAGATCAGGGATTATTGCCTGCACCCTTGACAAAGGAGACGAGGTGATTGCCGCGAGGATAGTGAGGGGAGATGCACACATTATCGTGGCTACAAGGCATGGAAAGGCAGCTGTTTTCAGCCATAAGACGGTCAGGGAGATGGGGAGGCAAGCCAGGGGAGTAAAGGCCATACGGCTTGAAGGTGACGACCATGTAGTTGCAATGGATGTCATGGTTTCCATGGATGATTACGTTATAAATCTAACCGAAAACGGGTATGGCAAGAGGACACCAGCAAGGCTTTACCCTGTTCATAACAGGGGTGGGAAGGGTGTTTATACCGTTAGAATAACTGACAAGACCGGCTACCTGATAGGTATCAGGGTAGTAAAAGAGGGGGATGAGATAATAATAATCTCCAACACAGGCAAGATCATACGCCTAGAGACGTCGCAAGCCAGGATTACTGGTAGGTCTGCACAGGGAGTACGCATGATAAAGCTTGGTAGCGATGAAAAAATAATAGATTTCACCAGGTATATCGGGGAAGATGTGGCGGGATAAGGGTTATTAGCCTGTATGAAGAAGCACCTATTAGTGCTTTTTTTGCTTACACCCTTGTGCATGGGTATAACCTATAGCTCCGGTACAGGAGAACGGGAGAGAAACCTGGTTAAGCCTGAGGCCGAGCAGGTGCTGGTGGTTCCCTGCGTGGCAAAGGACAGTCAAGGCAACAGGGTTCGCTATTTCATGGGGATCATCAGGATAAGCGCACCCGCAGATAAGGTCTGGGATGCCATGAGAGGCCGGTTTTTCAAGGGTTTCTCAGAGCCTGGCATTATGTATAGTAATCCAATAGATGCTAGAGCTGTCAAAGGAACAGCCATTGTAGACGGCAGGTTCGACATGCCACTGTTTGATCCAGGGTATACCATTTTTGTGAGGGCTTACCGTGACACATGGAGGATAGAGTGGAGACTGCTTACAAAGTACGAGGTGAATACGTACCGGGAAAAGGGAATTTACGTAAAGCCTTCTAGCTCAAGCCTTAAAGGCTTTGAGGGTTATGAGTACCTAAAAACCTCTACTGATGGCAAAGGCACCCTGTATTACAGAGCAATCGCTGTTAAGAGCAAGGTGCCTGTTCCTGTCTTTGTTAAAAGAGAAATCACTGAAAGTCTTGTCAAAGCTTACATGGAGGGACTAAAACAGGAGGTAGAAGCACGTCAAGGGCCTGAGTATGACGCAAAATAAAGATGTACGGGTATAACGCCTATCCTCCATCAAGGGGACCCGACCAATATAACTATTTACATAGCATAAAAAAGGAAGCATGCATGATAATATGTTATAGGCCTATAGGGGTGTTGCATTGCGACATAGGGTCCAGGAAAGATATCCCCGCTTTTTTCAGCACCTCCGATGTAGCGGGCTGGATTGATTTCTATAATGGCTACGAAGATGTTATCAGGGGGCTTGATGGGGTGGATAGGATCATTGTCTTGTTTTATTTCCATCTATCCAAGTCTTACTCTTTGCTGCAGAAAAGGAGGAGAACCGGTGAACTCAAGGGTGTGTTTAGCCTTCGTTCACCTGACAGGCCTAATGCCATTGGGCTTTCTGTATTGAAGCTTAAAGGGCTGACCGGATCTAGGATTTTTGTAGAGGGACTAGACATGGTAGATGGCTCACCGATCCTTGACATCTGGCCCATTAGGTCTGATCCTGGAAAGGTCAGTCATTTGGAAAGTGGTTGAAAAAACAGGGCGAGTATGTTTTTAAGGCCATGATTACGTATAATTGACAATAATAGGACGAGACATGGAGATACTTTTCGGAGCACTTGGAGGGCTAGGATTATTCCTTTTTGGCATGAAGATCATGTCAGATGGGTTGCAGAAGCTTTCCGGTCCCAAGCTTAGGCGTATACTAGAAACCTTTACAACCAACAGGGTGGTCGCTGTTATCACCGGAACGGTCATAACCTCAATTATACAGAGTTCTAGCGCCACCACGGTCATGACCGTCGGGCTTGTTGATGCCGGGCTCATGACACTCAAACAGGCAATTGGAGTGGTGCTTGGAGCAAACATAGGTACGACTGTAACTGCTCAGATCATTGCGTTTCATTTAAGTGATTATGCACTGCCCGCAATAGGCATAGGCATGCTTTTAAAATTGGTTGGGAAGACAGAGAAGATCCGGTACTGGGGAGACCTACTTCTAGGCTTTGGTCTTGTCTTTTACGGACTTCTTGTGATGAAGCAGGGCATGGAACCTTTAAGGCATATGCCGTGGGTTTCCCGCATCTTTGTCAATTTTTCACATACACCGATACTTGGAGTCTTTGTGGGTACAGCTATCACCATGCTGTTTCAAAGCAGTTCGGTTACAGTGGGTCTTGTTATGGCCCTTGCAAGTAGCGGCTTGATTAACCTCGCCGGTGCCTGTTCCCTTGTTTTGGGAGATAATATAGGGACTACCATAACGGCGGAGATTGCTGCTATTGGCACTAACGTTACGGCAAAGAGGACTGCCAGGGCGCACACTATGTTCAACGTGGTTGGTGTGTCCATAATCCTAACGATCTTTCCTTACTTTGTCAGATTTGTAGATTTCGTCACGCCGGGTGATCCAAACCAGGTGATTGGAGGGACATTCCCTTACATGGCCAGGCATATAGCTAATTTCCACACGCTTTTTAATGTTACCAACAACCTCATATTCCTTCCCCTGATCAATGTCCTGGTCAAGATAGTAACATTCCTTGTCCCAGGAGAAACACAGGAGAGGAAATTCAGGTTGCAATCGCTTGAGCCAAACATACTCGGGACGGTATCGGTTGCCTTGGAAGAGGCCAAGAAAGAGGTCAATTACATGGCAGAAGAGGTCTACACCATGCTTGACATGGTTGGAAAGCCTTTGATTGAGAACCAGAATGCCGAGCATGCACTAGAGAAGGTGATGGGAAAAGAAGACCTAGTAGACGATCTTCAGAAGGAGATAAATACCTTTTTAACAGAGCTTTCACGGAGCTCCGTTACGGACAAGGAATCAAAAGAGATATTTTCATATATCTATGTCGTGAGCAATCTCGAGAGGATAGGAGACCACTGCGAGAGTCTGGGTAAGCTGTGTAAAAAGAAGAAGGACTACGGGCTTGTCTTTTCTACAAAAGGAACGTCCGAAATAAGCAAGATCTATATGCATACGAGAGATTACCTTGATATAATAGTTAAAGCGCTTAAACATACACCTGAAGACCTTATGGAAAGGGTGAAGCCATACGAGGTCAGGCTGAACCAGATGCGTATAGATATGCGTATACACCATATGGAACGCCTAAAGACGGCAACATGTAATGCAGATGCAGGCCTTATTTTTGTGGACATGCTTACGAGTTTTGAGAAGATTGGAGACCATGCATTCAATATTGCAGAGTCTCTCTCAGGGGTGAAATAGGAATGCAGTATGAACTACCGCTCTACAGACCACCATCAGAGGCGCGTTCCCTTATATTGCAGGTGACCATAGGTTGTTCTTATAACAAGTGCCTGTTCTGTGGTATGTACAAGGGAAAGCGGTTCAGGGTCCGCTCCTTTTCAGAGATAGAAAGGGATGTAGGGGAGATGGCAGAGGTATACCCATATGCTAGAAGGATATTCCTGGCTGACGGGGATGCCCTTACCCTGGATACTACGTATCTCCTTAAAATACTTGACCTCATAAACAGGAGTTTTCCTCACCTTGAAAGGATTTCATCGTATGCAGGGCCCACGAATCTCATTAACAAGACAGTAGAAGACCTAAGGGAGCTTAGGCACGCCAATCTAAAACTCGTTTACCTTGGCATAGAAACGGGCAATGACGATCTTCTGAAAAAGGTGAACAAGGGCGTATCTGCCGCACAAATGGTTGAAGGCTGCCGAAAGGTCATAGATGCAGGTATCAAGCTATCCACCATAATATTACTAGGCCTTGGAGGTGTTAAAGGTAGCTATGCTCATGCAAAGGATTCCGCAAAGGTGGTAAATGCAATCGACCCACATTATTTAGCATGCCTAACCTTAATGCTTGGACCTTTCGAGAGGGCATACGAAAAGGTTATGGGCGTAGGCTTCAAGTTTGTTGACAAGTGGCAGTCCTTGAGGGAATTGAGATGGCTTGTTGAAGACCTTGAGCTTAGCGATTGTGTCTTTGGGACACAGCATGCTTCCAACTACCTACCCATAAAGGGACACCTGCCAGAGGACAAGAATACCATTCTGGATCTGATTGACTTTGCCCTGGAAACAGGAGATTCTCGCCATCTGAGGACAGAATGGGAGAGAGGTCTCTGATTGACCTGGATTCTTACTCTGTTATAAAGGATCATCTGGAGGGTTCAAGTGATTAAGGCGATAAAGGGAATGAACGATTTACTGCCGCAGGAAGTGGAAAGGTGGCGCTGGGTTGAAGAAAGGGCGAGGCAAGTGCTTGGCTTATATGGATTCTCGGAGATCAGAACACCCATAGTTGAACACACGGATCTATTTGAAAGGGGCCTGGGGCAGTATACAGATGTTGTTGAAAAGCAGATGTATACGTTTCCTGACAAGAGCGGATCTTCTCTAACCCTGAGGCCAGAGGCAACGGCATCGATATTGAGGGCAGTCATAGAGCACGGCCTTCTTTCCTCTGATCCTATACAGAAACTTTACAGCATTGGCCCTATGTTCAGGTATGAAAGGCCACAAAAGGGAAGGTACAGGCAATTTCACCAGATAAACGCTGAGCGTATAGGGGAAGAAAGCCCTTTCTCTGATGCAGAGTGCATATGCATGGCATATGACATGTGTAAGGCAATGGGCCTTGATAGACTGAGCATAGAAGTTAATTCCCTTGGCTGCAAGGAATGCAGACCAGCTTTTAGGTCTGCCCTGAAGGAGTTTCTTTACAACAGCAGGTCTGCCCTGTGTGATGATTGCAAAAGAAGGCTAGAGACTAATCCATTGCGTGTTCTTGATTGCAAAAATCCTTCCTGCCGGGAGGTTGTGCGGGATGCCCCTAATGTGGAGGAATATTTGTGTGGTGCATGCAGTGAACACTACAGCGGGGTCTTAAGGGATCTTGATATTATGGGGGTACCTTACAGCAAGAACAATCTCCT
>QMLJ01000014.1 GCA_003643935.1 Deltaproteobacteria bacterium
CATGGCAAAGTACTGGATATGCGAGATGTTAAACAGGCTCGTGGGCAAGTGCGTTGAGTTCCACGGCGGTTACGGATACATGGAGGAGTACCCCATAGCCCGAATGTTCAGGGACGCAAGGGTTCAGACCATATATGCGGGCACTTCCGAGATCATGCTTCTGCTCATCAGTAGATCCTTGGGGCTATAAAAGTATGGATGGACTTCTTTCGGGGCTAAAGGTTCTTGATTTTACCTACCTGCTTCCAGGCCCTTTTGCAACCATGGTACTTGCAGACCTTGGTGCTGATGTAATAAGGGTTGAATCGCCGACCAGGATTGACATGGTAAGAATACTCCCACCCTTTGTGGATAGGGATGGCAAGGTATCTGCACTTCATGCATATCTGAACCGGAACAAAAAATCCATTGCCCTTGATCTCAAGAACAAGGAGAGTATATCTGTAATAGAACGCCTGATAGATAACGGCTATGACATTATAGTAGAGCAATTCAGACCAGGGGTTATGGAAAGACTTGGGCTTTCCTACGATAGGCTAAAAAGTGTTGATCCCTCCATCATATACTGTTCTATAACTGGATATGGGCAGACAGGCCCTTTCAGGGACAGGGCAGGTCACGACATAAATTACCTTTCCCTTTCAGGGATAATGGGTTATTCTGGCAGGAAGGACACAGGGCCGTGCCTTATGGGTGTACAGATGGCCGATATAGGTTCGGGTTCGTACAATACTATTGTGAGTATACTGGCTGCAGTCATATCTAGATTGAATACGGGCCAGGGCCAATATATAGACGTTGCTATGGCAGATGGGCTTTTCCCTTACAACGCAGTGCAGGCTAGCACTGAGCTAGCCGGGGGAGATAGAAGCGGTTATGAGACAGAGGTTCTCAATGGAGGTTCATTGTACGGTTTTTACGAGACAGCGGATAGCAGGTACATCTCTTTTGGTGGTCTTGAGCAGCAGTTCTTCACTGAGTTTTGCAAGGCATTGGGTGTTGAGGACCTAGCTGACGGCGGTGTAATGCAGTTCGGCAAGCTAGAAGAGGCAAGGGAAAGGATTTCAGGGATTATACGTTCAAAACCCCTGGAATTCTGGATAGAGAGGTTTAAGAAGGTCGATGCGTGCGTTGAGCCTGTCTTGAGGCTTAGCGAGGCACTGGAAAGCGAATATGCAAAGGCAAAGGACCTGGTTGTGAATGTACCTGGTCCTGATGGGAATCCTGTTCCCCAGCTTGCGCATCCCGTGAAATTTTCCAACTTTAAGCCTAGGTACAGGAAGACCGGTGGGAAGCTTGGAGAAGACACTAAAGCAATCTTAAGGTCCTTGGGATACGACGAGGAACGGGTAAAGAATATGGAGAAAAAAGGTGTCTTTGGATAGCAAAGGCACACAAGAAAGGAGGTAGTATGATTGGCATAAAGTCTTATGGGGGATACATTCCCCGGTATCGTTTAAATCGGATGGTCATAGTTCAGAACATGGCGTGGTATCTGCCTGTTATAATGGCTGTTGCCCAAGGGGAGAAATCTGTTGCAAACTGGGACGAGGACAGTCTCAGCATGGGTGTGGCTGCTGCCTATGACTGCATGTCAGGAGGAGATAGAAAGGCCCTTGATGCCGTGTACTTTGCTTCTACGACCCTTCCCTTTGCAGACAGGCAAAATGCAAGTGTATTGGCCACAGCGCTCAACGCACCGGAAGAGGGTGTTGATAATGCTGACTTCACAGGCTCGATCAAGGCCGGTACAACTGCAGCCATAGCGGCGATTGAGGCCATTGAGTCTGGAAGTAAAGACAACGTACTTGTTGTGGCCTCTGACCTGAGGCGGACGAAGATGGCTACCATGTACGAGATGTTCTTGGGCGATGGTGCAGCTGCTTTGCTGTTTGGCAAGGACGATATTATTGCAGAATGCAAGGGTTATTATTCCCACAGCTGTGACTTTGTGGATCACTACAAGGGTTATGGCAAGGAGTTCGATTACACGTGGGAAGAAAGATGGGTGAGGGACGAAGGCTACGGCAAGATAATACCGGAGGCAATATCTGCGTTCCTAGGAAAGACCGGGATGCAGATAAATGACTTCGACAAGGTTATATACCCATGCTATTTCAAGGGTACACATGCAGGCATTGCAAGGAAACTCGGCCTGGATCCGTCCAAGGTCCAGGACAATATGCATGAGGTATGTGGTGACACCGGAACTGCCCACCCGCTTGTCATGTTCATAGCAGCACTTGAAGAGGCAAAACCTGGCGACAAACTCCTGCTCGCAAGCTTTGGCCAGGGCTGTGATGTGCTCTACTTCGAGGTTACCGATAAAATAAAGGATCTTAAAGCCCCTCAGGGAATAAAGGGCTCTCTTGCCAGAAGGGTAGAACTGGATAGTTACCAGAAGTTCTGCAAGTGGCGTGACCTCATTGTTGCAGACCTAGGTATAAGGGGGGAGGCGAATCCAAATACAGCACTCACCACACTGTGGCGCAAAAGGAAGATGCTACTCGGCCTAGTGGGTTCAAGGTGCAAGAAGTGTGGAACACCGCATTTCCCACCCTCTCAGGTCTGCATTAACCCTGACTGCGGTGCCGTAGAAGAGATGGAAGAGTACGAATTCTCCGAGAAGACCGGCAAGATACTCATGTACACAGGTGACATGCTTGCCGCATCTGTTGATCCGCCTGCGATATACGGGATGATAAGCTTTGATGGCGGCGGAAGGACAATGCTTGATTTCACTGATTGCAAGCTGGAGCAGATAAAGGTTGGTATGGGGGTTAGGCTCTCGTTCAGAAGGAAATATAGAGATGACATGCGGGGCTTTACAGGTTACTTCTGGAAAGCAATCCCCCAGGTAGAGGAATAAGGAGGTGTAATCATGGCTACAGGAATAAAAGATAAAGTTGCTATAATAGGAATGGGATGCACCAAGTTCGGTGAAAGATGGGACGTTGGGGCTGAAGAGCTAATGGTGGAGGCCTTCCAGGAGGCAATCCAGGATGCAGGGATAGACAAGAACGAAATACAAGCTGCTTGGCTGGGCACTTGCTTTGACGAGGTTAATGTGGGTAAGAGTGCGTTGCCTGCATCCATGACACTCAGGCTCCCCAACATATCTGTTACAAGGGTAGAGAACTTCTGCGCGAGCGGTACAGAGGCATTCAGGGGCGCGGTATATGCAGTTGCATCGGGTGCATATGATATAGCCATGGCAATTGGCGTGGAAAAGCTCAAGGACATAGGTTATGGGGGGCTCCCGGAGTTCAGCTCTGCAATGGGTACCTTAAATGGTCTCTGGTTCCCTAACGTGACTGCACCCGGTTGCTTTGCAATGCTGGCAAGTGGTTACGCAGCAAAGTACGGTATTGACATGCAGGAACTAAAAAAGGCCATGGCCCACGTGTCAGCAAAAAGCCATGCAAACGGTGTACTTAACCCAAAGGCTCATCTACGCAAGGCAGTGACTGAAGAGAAGATTCTTAATGCGCCTATGATAGCCTACCCATTGGGCCTGTTTGATTGCTGCGGAGTTAGTGATGGTTCTGCATGTGCAATTGTCACCACACCTGAGATTGCAAAGAGCCTGGGCAAGAAGGACTTCGTTACTGTTAAAGCCTTGCAGTTATCCTTGAGTAATGGCACAGAGATGGCCTACGAATGGGATGGTGCACACTTTATAACAGCAGCAAAGGCAAGTACAGAGGCATACAAAGAGGCAGGGATAAAGAATCCCAGGGAAGAACTCAGCCTCATGGAGGTGCATGACTGTTTCTCCATCACCGAGCTGGTGACTATGGAAGACCTGCACATATCTGAAAGAGGTAAGGCCCCTAAGGACATAATGGATGGGTTCTATGACCTAGACGGGAAACTCCCGTGCCAGGTGGATGGTGGTCTAAAGTGCTTTGGGCATCCTATTGGGGCCTCTGGACTAAGAATGCTCTATGAGATTTATCTACAGCTCCACGGCAGGGCAGACAAGAGGCAGCTCAAGGATCCTAAGCTGGGTCTTACACATAATCTCGGTGGTTTCCCGATGATGAATGTATGCAGTGTTGCTATAATCGGAAAGTACGACGTCTAGGCAATTATAAGGAGGCCCTGTATGGCTGATAAGTCAAAGCAAGGTAAGGAGTATCCACCTATTATCTGGGAGGTTGAGAGGGGGAAGATAAGGGAGTTGGCAAAGGCTATAGGGGATCCGAATCCCATATACCAGGATAGGGATGCTGCCATCTTAGAGGGGTACAAGGATACCCCTGCCCCTCCCACTTTTCTCACAGTACCCATGATGTGGTCTAGCTCTATGCCCATGGTCATAAATGATCTTAAGATCAATTTTGCCAATGTATTGCATGGCGAGGAAGAATACGAGTATTACAAGCTGATATATCCCGGCGATGTGCTGACCGGTATACCAAAGGTGGTCAGCATTGAGGAGAAGACCAGTAAGTCGGGTAGAAAGATGGACATGGTCACCGTGGAAATTCTGTACACAGATCAGAATGGGGAGAAGGTTGCCAAGGCCAGGTCTCTTTTAATTGAGAGGAAGTAGGGGGTAGGTTATGGCGCATGAGGTATACTATGAAGATATAAACGTAGGCGATGAGATGCCCGAGCTTGTAAAGGGGCCTTTACAGAAACTACAACACGTTATGTATGCAGGTGCATCTGGTGATTTCAACCCCCTGCACACGGACGATGACTTTGCAAAGGCGGTAGGCTTGGATGGTGTAATTGCTCACGGCATGCTTATCATGGGTTTTGTTGGCCAGGCCATAACCCAGTGGATACCAAGAAAGTATTTAAAGAAGTTTGGTGTGCGCTTTGCAGGTATGACCAAGCCTGGGAACACTATTACGGTTAAGGGTAATGTGGTGGACAAGCTAGTGGAGGGTAGTGAGAACATCATCAGGTGCGAGGTCCTTGCCCAGGATGAGAATGGGGATATCAAGGTAACAGGCCATTTTGAGGCAGCATTGCCTTTGAAAGGCTAGGCAGAAGGGGCATACTTTTGTATGCCCCATACTTACACTAATAGGAGGGTTTTTTATGTCAAAGATTGATTTCACCGGTCGGGTAGCCATAGTAACCGGCGCTGGTGCGGGCCTTGGCAGGAACCATGCCATAGAGCTCGCAAAGAGAGGGGCAAAGGTTGTTGTAAATGATCTTGGCGGTACAAGGGATGGAGTTGGGTCCAGTGAGTCTGCCGCTAACAAGGTTGTAGAGGAGATAAAGGCCCTTGGAGGTGAAGCTGTACCAAACTATGACAACGTGGCAACTGTAAAGGGCGGTGAAAATATAGTGAAAACAGCTATAGACGCCTTTGGAAAGGTGGATATACTCATAAATAATGCAGGTATACTGAGGGACAAGAGCTTTGCAAAGATGGAAGAGGAGAACTGGGATGCCGTTGTAGCTGTACACCTTAAAGGTGCATACTGCGTTACAAGGCCTGCCTTCCAAAACATGAGGGAGAACGGATACGGAAGGATCATAATGACCACCTCTGGTGCCGGGTTGTTCGGTAACTTTGGGCAGACAAATTATGCCAGTGCCAAGATGGGGTTGGTTGGGCTTGCCAATGTGCTGAAACTGGAGGGTGCAAAGTACAACATAAAGACCAATGTGCTGGCACCTGTTGCCGCGACAAGGCTCACCGAGGACGTACTGCCTCCTGAGATATTTGAGAAGATGAAGGTAGAGTACGTCACGCCTGCTGTGCTGTACATGTGTTCAGAGTTGTGCGAGGACTCAGGTGTTATTATAAATGCAGGTTTGGGTTATTTCAGTAGGTCAGCAATGATGACAGGTCCTGGTGCGGTTCTATCTGATGGGAAGAAGGTACCTACACCCGAAGAAGTCATGGATAACTGGGAGAAGATTACAAGCCTGGACAACCCAAAGTTTTTCAACCAGCTAAACGATATGTTTGGAGAACTTGGCTCATTGTTGTGATGGGCATAAGACAATGGTCTTGGGGGGATCTATATCTCTCCAAGACCTATAAATCTCACCCTGTTTTGCTCGAGCATAAAAAGGGCACAGGATCCGTCTTCCACTGCTCCGACCGTTACTATGTATCTTTTGTCAGGATTAAGGATTACTTCCTCACCTGGTCTTACCTTTATTCCTTTAGATACATCGCCATTAATCTCAAGGATTGAAGGTGTGTGTGAATGCCCCCTGAAAAGTATTCTGAAAGTGGGTATGTTGTCCTTGATGATGTATGGAAGGTATTCTTCTATAGGCCTTTTTGTTGCGGCTGGCCAGTTAAAAGGCGCCGAATGTGTAAAGATTATATCACCCATTGTAATGACATAGGGTAGTGCCTCTATGTATTTTATAGCCCTTAACCTTTGACTATCATTATGGTCTCCGTTTATACCCGATATAAGGCTGAGCTCGTTATTTCCCATTAAGGACTTTACATTATATCTTTCCAGAATAGAGATGGCCTCCTCAATTTCAACAGGCCTTAATGAATCACATATGTCCCCAAGATGTATGATAGTCTCAGCACCAAGTACTTTTAGTTTCTTTATTGCGTCTAGCATGTTTCTGTTATTGCTGTGACTGTCAGCAATCAATCCTATAATGCCTTTCATAGGTGAAAGGTAACCCAGAATGGTCTTTTTTGCAACAGGTGCTGCTGATACTCATGCTCCTTACGGGGTGCAAGGCCCAGGGCGTCCCATTTAACTTGACACAGAAGGGGGAAAGGTGTTATTAAAGTTTGTAGTAAAGCTTTAAGATTGGAGGGGGTATATGGCTTCTAAATACGATGTAGTAGTCATAGGTGCCGGTAATGCAGGGCTTGCTGCCGCACTGAGTCTAGCCAAGAAAGGCAGGGAAGTGCTCTTGCTGGAAAGACACAATGTACCAGGTGGTTGCGCAACAAGTTTTGTAAGGGGAAGGTTTGAATTCGAGGTGGCCCTACACCAGTTGAGTGGCATGGGTACGGATGACAGGCCAGGCCCTTTAAGGGAACTTCTACGGGAGCTTGGAGTACTTGATAAACTCGAATTTGTCCAGATGAAAGACCTTTACCGTATCATAATGCCGGGTGTGGCAGATATCAGGCTAAAGGCCCTTAAGGATGAAGTTGTATCAACTCTGAAAGAGAACTTTCCAAAGGAGAAGGACTCCATAGATAGCTTTTTCGACCTTGTTTATGAATTCTGCATGCAGATGATAGGTGGTGTTTACATGCATGACCCCGAGATATCGAGGGATAAATATCCGTTGTATTTCAAGTATGCCTTAAAGAGCTCCAAAGAAGTATTGGATCATTACTTTGATGATCCTGTACTAAAAGCTGTTATAAGTCCTTACTGGTCTTATATGGGCATCCCTCCGAAGTACCTCTCGTTTAGCGACCTTGCGATACTTATCTTTGCTTATATTGAATTCAAGCCTTTTCATATTAAGGGAGGTTCGCAGGCGTTATCAAATGCACTGCTTGATACCTTTATCCAGCACGGTGGTACAGCAAGGCTTAATACTCCGGTAGAGAAAATCATTATCAAAGATGGTAGGGCTAGTGGTGTTGTGACTGGACATGGAGAACAGATATTCTCCGATTACGTAATATCCAATGCAAGCACAATATCCACTTATTATGAACTGCTTGGCCCGGAGTATGTTCTGGAAGAGGTGAAGATAGAACTCGGCAGGAGTACGATTGGGCCTTCTGCCTTTACCTTGTTTCTTGGCCTTGACTGTGAGCCCAATGACTTGGGTATTGAAGAAACCACTAACTTCATCGGGACTAGTCTTGACATGGAGAGGACTTATGAACTGAGCAAGACATTGGGGAGGCCTGAGATGGGTCTTTTGTCATGCTACGATGTATCTGACCCTGATTTCTCGCCCAAAGGGGCATCTCAAGCCGCATTTGTCACACTCCAGTATGCCGAGGCATGGTGCAATATCGGTCCCACGGAGTATTATGACACAAAGTACAGGTATGCAGAATCCATGCTTGACCTTGTGGAGAGGGCTTTCCCTGGTATCAGGGGGCACCTGGAAGAGGTTGAAGCGGCAACGCCTCTTACACACCTGCGCTACCTTGGCCATCCAGGTGGAGCCATATATGGGTTTGACCAGTATGCAAAGGATTTGAACCTGTTTATGAGCAGGAGGTCTCCGGTGGACGGACTATTTCTTGCCGGGTCATGGGTTGATTCCGGTGGTTTTCAGCCGACACTCACTTCTGGTAGGCAGGCAGCAAAGGCCGTGCTCAAGGACATGGAAAACAAGGGGGTGAAAAGATGAGTTCAATGGACTTTGTGAAGGATATGGATGGCTACAAAGAGATAGAGAACGATATAAAGGTATTAAGAAAGTATGCCCGCGACTATAGTGCCATGAGAGGTAATGTAAAAAGTATAATAGACATGTTGCATCCATATAGACTCCATCTTAGGGTCTCTGAGATAAGGGAGGAGACACCCTCCACCAAGACATTAAGACTGGTTTCTGTTAATAATTATCTGCCCCCTTTCCAGGCAGGACAATACATCAATGTCTTCGTGGATATCACAGGGGTGAGGACGAGCAGGCCATACAGCATATCTTCCTCTCCAGCCCAGAGGGGTTACTACGATATAACGGTAAGAAAGGTGGAGGACGGCTTTGTATCAAATTACCTCTTGGAAGAAGTCAAGGTAGGCCAGGTACTGGAGAGTACGGCACCGGCCGGGAATTTCTACTACAACCCGCTTTTCCACGGTAATGACCTGGTATTCCTTGCAGGAGGTAGCGGTATAACGCCGTTTATGAGCATGATAAGGGAGGTTACAGACAGGGATATAGATAGAAAGATACACCTTGTATATGGAAGCCAATTTGAGGACGATGTGATCTTTCAGGATGAACTGGAAGACAGGTCACGTAGACACGAAAATTTCAGTTACAACCTGGTGTTATCCAGTCCGCCGGATGGTTACAAAGGTCTTAAGGGTTTCATTACAGAAGGATTATTGAAACAAGTCCTTGGTGATATCAAGAACAAGATGTTCTACATATGCGGGCCAAAGCCCATGTACACATTTTGCATGGCAGAACTTGAGAAACTGGGCATAGAGGCAAGAAAGATTCGTTTAGAGATATCCGGCCCACCCAAGGACATAACAGCAGAGCCAGGCTGGCCCCGGGGTCTGGATGCCTCTACCGTTTTCAAGGTGAAGATAAGAAATGGTAAGACCATCAATGCTAAGGCAGGGGAGCCACTTATGGTATCTCTTGAAAGGGCCGGTATAGTTGTTGAGGCCATGTGCCGCTCAGGTGAATGCAGCATGTGCAGGACAAAACTCTTAGATGGCAAGGTCTTTCATCCTCAGGCGGTAAAACTGAGGAAGTCAGACAGAGATTTCGGCTACATACATCCATGCGTTGCTTACCCTATCCAGGATCTGGAAATTATGTTATAGGTAAGGCCTCTGACTTATCAAATGTGGGAAGTGATATGTTAACTATTTGACACCTTGTTATTCTCTTTTAATGATATACTATGTAAAATAGTATACATTAATGGTAAATAATTTCTCATTTATTCCTACGGATCTCACATGACAATCATACTTTGTTTAGTATATGGTAGTTATTACAGTTAGTTATATTATGGCATAGAATCTGCAGATATTGTTTTATTACAAATCATACTTTGTTGGAGTGCAACCATGAAAAAGATATACTTGGCTATTATGATCGTTGCTGTCTTTGTTTTTCTAGTGGCTACAGAGATACACGAGCCATTAATGCAGATTACAATGAAGGCTATCACGGGGAAGAACACTGGTGTGACTACCTCGGTAGGTACTATAGATGAGAACTCACCAAAGGTAGACCTTGATATGCTTCTCAGGCCCAGCGACCTCTCTGATGCCTATGTAGATAATTATGCAACGGCATATGGTATGTATTATTCTCCAGCAGTAGATATGGAGGGAACCGGGCAGGGTTATTATGGCATAACAGGACCTGGCCTTGGAATTATATCAGACATGCCTAATAGCGGTCCTGTCTATGGCAGTCAACCTCCGGGATCCACCGGTGGTGTATTCCCGGGCAGGGCTCCGGACCTGTTACATGTTGCTGATCTTTCGTCTGCGCCTAGCCTCTCAGGTGGAGTTATCGGAGGCGCGATTGGAGTTGGTACGAATCCAGAAGAGAACACCGGAGGAGGGACATCAGGTGATGGTAACATCGGTGAACCAAGCACGTCCCCCGAGACACCACCTGCACCAGTACCTGAGCCTTCTACTATTCTCCTTGTTGCAACAGGCTTGGTAGGTCTTTTACCGTTTACCAGGAGGCATCGATTATCTCGCAGGTAACACTCTCGCCAATTGGTAAGTAGGTTTTATCCTTTGGTACAACTATTAGGCAATTCGCCATGCTCATGGAGGATAGTATTCCAGAACCTTGTGGTCCTGTTGTATAGACAATGAACTCGTCTTGTTCTAGTTTCAATACCCCCCTTAGGTAGTGTCTCCTGTCTGGTTTC
>QMLJ01000015.1 GCA_003643935.1 Deltaproteobacteria bacterium
AGAGCAGAAAGAATATCTTACATCATGGAACATGGGCACATAATTGCTTGGCCTCTTGCCCTGGTTTGAGCATGCATGAGATCATGAAAACGTTTCATACGGAGCCCAGTGCATATTCAACGGATCTATCTTGTATCCTCAGTGCCAAGGGCTTTGGTATTACATATGTGTGATTAGGAGGGGCAGGGGAATAATGGAATTTATACCTATCCTCAGAGCTTTAACATGGAAGACACGCGATACTTTCATAATATAATCATAATGCCCCCCAGGGACTTGATATACGCAAGGCTTGGTTACAGGAGAGGGAAAACCAAGGTGGATGATAGGCAAAAGGAAGAGATAGAAAGGGCCATAGAGCAAGCACAGTCTTTCATGGAGCTCAAGGGGGCGGCAAAGAGAATCCGGATAGAGAAAATCACCTCAAGTGAGGTAGTACTGGCTCAAGGCATCACCTTTGACAGTAGGCAACTCTCATCCATGCTCAAGGATAGCAACGAAGCATTGCTCATGGCCGCAACAGCGGGCAATAGGATAATGCAGGCAATAAAGGTCGAGTCCGACTCTGGTAACCTGACTCGGGCGGTCATACTCGATGCAGTGGCAAGCGAGACGACAGACAAGGTACTTGACTGGATCTCATCTTTTTACAAGCAGGAACTAGTACGCCAAGGCCTAAACCTTACATCAAGACGTTACTCCGCAGGTTATGGAGACCTGGATCTCAAGCATCAGAAGACTATATACGATACCTTAGGCCTCAACAGGCTGGGTGTCAAGATTACGGATAGCTATATACTAATACCCGAGAAATCTGTCACAGCAATTGCAGGTATAAGACAAGCGGCATAGATGTTTATGGTATTCCAGTCTCTTAAAAGGTAGATAAAATGGATGCAAAAAAACGTATATTATCTATCATTGAGAAAAGAGTACTTATCCTAGATGGTGCAACAGGCACTGAACTCCAGAGAAGGGGTATGCCACAGGGTGCATGCCCTGAACAATGGTGCATGGAAAACCAGGGTATCATCAAATCCATACACAAAGACTACATGATGGCTGGATCCGATGTAGTCTACACCTGTACATTCGGTGCAAACCGAGTAAAGCTAAGCCAATACGACTCATTTAATATACAGGCAACAAACCGAAAACTCGCTGAGCTGGCCAGGGATGCTGTTGGAGAAAACATGCTTATTGCAGGTGATATAGGGCCAACAGGTAGATTTGTGCAACCCTTTGGTGACCTAGAATTTGAAGAGGCCGTAGATATATTCAAGGAGCAGGTGAAGGGATTACTCGAGGGGTCTGTTGACCTCTTCATCATAGAGACACAGATGGACATACAGGAGGCAAGGGCAGCCCTTATCGCGGTGAAAGAGACATGCGACAAGTTCACCATGGTAACCATGACTTACGAGGAAGGGGGCCGCACATTAAACGGCACGGATCCAGTAAGTGCACTGGTCACCCTCGAGAGTCTGGGTGCAGATGCAGTTGGATGTAATTGTTCCACAGGTCCAGAGGGGATGATTCCTTACATAGAGGCAATGAAACCCCACGCGAGTGTACCCCTTGTAGCAAAACCGAATGCAGGCATGCCTAGGCTAGTCAACAACAAGACGGTCTTTGATATGAAGCCCGAGACATTTGCATCTTTCGGCAGGGCATTCCTTAAGGCAGGGGTTAACATCCTTGGCGGATGCTGCGGTACAAGGCCAGGGCATATAAAGTCCCTTACAGGTGTACTGGATGGTAAAAGACCCAGGCCTCCAAGAAAAAAGGCAATCAGTGCCTTGAGTTCGGCCAGGAAGTCCGTGATACTGGGCATAGGTAGCCCTCTGGTAATAATAGGTGAACGTATTAATCCAACTGGTAAAAAGGACCTTCAGAAAGAGCTAATCAAGGGAAAGACCACTATAGTACTCGGGCTTGCCAGGGAACAGGAGGAAAAGGGCGCATCTTTATTAGACATTAACGTTGGTATGCCTGATATTGACGAGGCCGAAACCCTAAAAAGGGTCATCTATGCACTTTCACCCTTGATATCTTCTCCCCTTGTAATAGACTCCTCCAGCATCGAGGCAATCGAGACGGCCTTAAGAATATACCCTGGCAGGGCAATGGTAAATTCCATATCAGGCGAGACGCACAAGATAGAAAGGCTATTACCCTTGGCAAAGAAGTACGGCGCCATGTTTATACTTCTACCGCTTACAGACAAAGAACTGCCTGCCACATCAAGAAGGAGAAAAGAGATAATAAAGGATATATTGGGAAGGGCTCAAGAAATAGGGGTTGACAAGTCAGACATAGTGGTCGACGGGCTCACCATGACGGTCTCCGCCAGTCCTGGTTCAGCAAAAGAGACCCTTGAGACCATAAGGTGGTGCACACGCTCTCAGAAACTCTTAACAGTGGTAGGCCTTTCCAACATCTCTTTTGGACTTCCTCAGAGAAAATGGGTAAATTCCGCCTTTCTTGCAATGGCAATACACTCAGGCCTTTCAATGGCCATTGCAAATCCGTCAAGCACAGAACTTATGGCCATAAAAATGGCGAGTGACGTGCTGACGCAAAGAGACAAAGATGCCAGCCTTTTCATCTCCTATTTTGCGACATCTGATCAATCCTCTGGTCAGAAGCCCGTAGCAAAGGAAGAAGCCTCACCTGCCCAGAACGTTTACATGTCTGTACTGGAGGGTAACAGGGAGGGTATAATTGATCATTTAGACAAGGCAATCGCCGCTGGCATGGATGCATACAAGCTGGTGAATGAAATCATGATCCCTGCTATCATGGAGGTAGGAGACATGTTTGACAGGAAAGAATACTTCCTTCCGCAGCTCATCGCCAGCGCCGAGGCCATGAAAAAAGGCTTTGAGCACCTGAAGCCTTTATTAGAAGAACTCACTAGCCAAGAGAAAGGAACTATCGTTCTTGCAACAGTAAAGGGAGACATACACGACATAGGCAAAAACATAGTTGCACTCATGTTAAGAAACCACGGGTTCAAGGTTATAGACCTGGGAAAGGACGTGGCAAAAGAGGAGATCATAAAGGCAATAAAGAAGTATAACCCGCTTGTAGTAGGCTTATCGGCACTCATGACCACCACCATGGTAAACATGAGGGACGTGATAGAACTTGCCAGGAGGCATGGGCTCAACTGCAAGTTTATCGTGGGTGGTGCAGTGGTCACAAGGGCATACGCAGATTCCATAGGCGCAGTTTACGCAAAGGATGCAGTTGAGGCTGCTCGCGTGGCAGAAAGGCTTTCATCCTAGGGACCCACGCTGTAATCGACCCTTCCAGGGGGGTACTATGTTCGTTCCGGGTTCCAGTATGCATTGAAAAAGGCCTTTTCATGGCCTATTTAATATTAGAGAATTAATGATTTGCTGTTACATTTATTAAAGGTAATATAATTACCTTATTCCTTCTACATGCTGGAGCATGAAGATATGAACCTTAGCACACGGGAAGTTGCAAGATTACTGGACATGCCAGAGGAGACCATACAGCGGTGGATCCGCAAAGGTAGCCTGCCTGCAGTCGAAATCAAAGGTCAATACATGGTAAGGGAACACGACCTAAAGAGATGGGCGGACATGCATCATATAGTCCTGAACGAGAGCCCAAAAGATTCAAGGCAAGGACCTGAACCTAAAGACATCAGCATCTTCAAGGCCATGCAGAGAGGAGGGGTGTTTTACGGGATAAAGGGGAATAACGTAAAAGAGGTCCTTGAAGATATGGTCAGGGTTGTAACGCTACCTGAGAATCTGGACAGGAATATGCTCTTAGAGCTCCTGCTGGAACGAGAAAAATTGGCATCCACAGGCATCGGCGAGGGTATAGCCATACCTCATCCCCGCACAATGCCGGAAGGTATCCTTAAATTACCTATAATAAGCACGTGCTTCCTAGAAAAAGAAGTGGATTACAATGCAATTGACGCCAAACCCGTATTTGTCCTTTTCATGATGATAAGTCCCAGCATAAAGGTTCACCTGGAAATGCTCTCAAGGCTGAGTTTTTGCCTTAGAGACCGAGATTTTATCCGCTTTCTCAAGAAAAGTCCCGGTGAAGATGATCTATTGAAAAGGGTTAAGGTAATGGAAGAAAGACTTAAACCAGCTTCTACCACCGAGCCTTGAACAAGCCATGAGCAAAGGTATTAAATTTTCACCAAGGTATGTTTTCTACTCCTTGGACGAGCGATTGCAGCTAATCATCATAGGGGCAATCGTGGGTATCTTTGGAGGCCTTGCATCTGTTGCTCTTAACAGGTCATTAAGGTACTTTTCTAACATCTCCCATCCAATGCGGCATCTCTGGTATGCCCCTTTGCTGCCTGCAATAGGGGCTGCACTATCAGCCTTCTTTCTCAGGCAAGTGGTAAGGGACCTTGGAGCCCATAGTGTACCAGAGGTCATATATAGCATATCCAGAAAGGGTGGCCTCTTGAGGTTACGAACAAGCTTCTCGCGTCTTGTATCTGGTTTCCTGACCATAGCAAGCGGGGGTTCTGCAGGCCCAGAGGCCCCTGTTGTCATAAGCGGAGCAAGCATAGGGTCCAACATAGGGACCATGTTCAATCTAAGGGACCGGCAGAGGGAGGTCATCGTTGGTTGCGGTGCAGCCGCTGCAATAGCATCCATATTCAATGCCCCTTTCGCAGGTATTGCGTTCTCTCTAGAGGTCATACTGGGAGAATGGACCACTATAAACCTTGTACCCATTGCCATAGCATCGGTTGTAGGTACAGAGGTGAGCAGAATCCTACAGGGCAACCAGATCCCCTTCCATCACCGCATATTTCACTCAGGAACACCGGATCTTGTGGCTTGCATTGGGCTAGCCGTTCTGACAGCCTTTGGATCCGTCATGCTCATCCGTCTATTAAAAGTGACCGAGTCACATTCCAAGAAGGTCACATCTGTTTTCTGGTTAAGGGCCGCTCTAGGTGGCCTTATCGTGGGTACAATAGGCCTTTATCTGCCACAGGTACTGGGCGAAGGCTATGAGGTTATAAGAAGGGTCATTGGCGAGCAATACTCACCAGGTATAGCAATCTCAGGCCTTGCCGCCCTGGGCAAGATTGTTGCTACATCGCTTACAATAGGGAGTGGTGGCTCGGGGGGTCTCTTTGCTCCGTGCCTGGTCATAGGTAGCCTCACCGGGCTTTTTTACCAGTCCACCATTGCATCTGTATTCCCTTCCATCACATGGGCAGGCGAGAGCTATTTTGCATTACTTGGAATGGCAGGCGTTCTAAGCAGCGTACTCCAGGCACCCCTTACCGGTATATTCCTTGTCGTAGAGATAACGGGTGGTTACGAGTTTATTGTACCAGTGGTACTTGTATCCGTGATATCGGCTACAATAAGCCATTACTTTGAACCTTTCTCCGTGTATCATCAGGAATTGATTACACGCGGCGAGTTGCTAAGGCCACGTACAGATGCAAGGGTGCTGGCAGAGTTGAATGTCATGGAACTACTAGAAAAAGACTGCATGCTGGTGTATCCTGAGATGAGGCTCAAGGAGTTTGTCTCCATTGTCCAGCGCTCCCACAGAAATTACTTCCCGGTAGTGGATTCAAAGTCAGGCGATTTCCTAGGCATGATACACCTAGATGACGTGAGACCTTACCTGTTCAATACAGGTCTCCACGACACGGTGATAGTCGGGGAGATAATGAATGCAAATGTGCATACAGTATCCCCGGATGATGAGCTAACAGAAATAATAACAGTCTTCGACCGAGAACACTCTTGGAGCTTGCCTGTTGTCCAGGACGGAAAGTTCCTCGGGCTTATATCAAAGGCAACTCTCATGGATCATTACAGGAAAGAGCTCATCATCCAGGAAGAAAAATAAAACAGGAGGGTTTGAGTGATGAAAAACCAGTTACTCCATGTCTTCAGAAACACACCTTTCGGCAGAGAGACTCTTCTGAACTCAGTTTATTTCTGCAAGACGACAAAGACACCCATAAGTGTATACATACCTGAGTTCCCACAATTCTTGATGTACTTTGAGAAAGAGATCGTAACAGTCGACCTGGACAGGGCATTCCTTAGAGATCCAGATACAGCAAGGGAGCATGCAGAAGAAATCATAAGATCCCAGGGACTTAAGCCAAACTTCTTTAGCCCAAAAAAGTTTACCGCTTCCACCCTTCCAGACATACCTGTAGATTTCAAATACATGACCTGCCCGAGGACAATAAGCAATCTCTCCACCAAGGTAAGCCTGGGCTACATAGGTCCAAGGGTCAGAAATATAATAAAAAATGCATCTTTCCCGGTACTTATACCCACGCAGGTATACAAGGAATGGAAAAGCATTACAGTATTCTTTGGTGGTTCGGCAAACGCAGTTAATGCATTCAAGGAGGGATTAAAGATAAGCCAGATTTCCGGCCTAGACTTGACACTCTTTACAGAGATAGAGGATCCATACTCTGAGGAAGACTACAGGAATATACTTAGGCAAAACATGCTCTACGATGAGATTGAAAAAGGAAATGTGAACTGGCAATTCTTTGATAAGGGTAAACTCTTAGAGGACCTCTACAGCGTTCCCCACGATGCACTTATAGTTGTAGGGGCTTACGGCCATGGGCTTATAAAAGAACTCTTCTTCGGCAGTACCTTGGAGACCATACAATCGGTACTTCCCAACAGCATGGTAATAGTGGGGCCCAACTACTTGGAGTCTTGAATTGCAATATCTCGAGTACGGTTCTTGACATAGGCCAGTGATTGAGTTTATAGTTACATAAGGATACCGGTGTTTTCTGTCGGTGTCCTTTTATTATTTTGAATCCGGAGGCAAAAAAAATGAGGCGAACCCCGATGACTCCCGAGGGCTACAGAACACTTAAAGAGGAACTGGATAACCTTAAGAAAAATGAGAGGCCAAAGATTATTGCCGACATAGAAGAGGCAAGGGGGCATGGAGACCTAACGGAGAATGCTGAGTACATATATGCAAAGGAAAGACAATCCTTTATAGAAACGAAGATACAGGAGCTGGAGCAAAGGCTGGCAAATGCAGAGGTTATAGACCCGGTAGGCCTTCCCAAGGACAAGGTTGTATTCGGATCAAAGGTATTGCTGTGTAATGTGGAAACAGGAAAAGAAGTAACCTACCAGATCGTAGGGGTGGATGAGTCAGATATTAACCAGGGAAAGATCTCCGTTGAGTCACCCATTGCAAAGGCCCTTATAGGCAAAAAGCTTGATGATACTGTTGTTGTAAAGACTCCAAGGGGGGAAAAGGAATACGAAGTCTTAGATATTATACAGGAATAGGATGATCTTAGGAATAATTAATCCTGTTTATAAATGCCTGGTACCAAGAATACGTATGGCTTTGATCCAATGGGTCCCTTTCTCACAAGCACATCTGTGGCGTAAACATCTTTGATATATTCTTCCCTTAACACTTGATCTGGCCTTCCCATGCGGGATATTGCGCCGTCTTTGACCAGGGCAATCTTATCACAATATAAGGCCGCAAGGTTTAGATCATGGAGTATTATGCCGCATGCCATTTTCCTTACGTCTACTAGATTCTTGAGAATATCCATTATAGAAACCTGGTGTTTAATGTCGAGATGAGATGTCGGCTCATCCAGTAGCATTATCTCTGGTTCCTTGATAAGGGCCTGGGCCAAGATTACCCTCTGGAGTTCACCACCGGAGATAGAGGAGACCCTATGATACCTAATGCGGGCCAAGTCAAGAAGATCGATTACATGTTCAAGCAAGACATGGTCGTCCTTGTCAGGGGCCCAGAATCTACCTCTTTGGGCATAACGCCCCATCAAAATAAAGTCCGCTACTAAATAAGGAAATACCACCTGCTGCAGCTGGGGAACGGCAGAAACACCCATAGCTAGGGTTCTACGCGGTATGAACCTGATATCCCTGCCCTTTAAATATACCCTGCCCGATCGAGGTCTTATAAGGCCTGTCATTGTCCGGAACAACGTTGTCTTGCCCGAGCCGTTTGGCCCAACAATACCCATCAGCTCACCCCTTTCTAGTTCAAGGGACATACCCTTTATGACTATGCTTTCACCGTAACCTGCCGAGACATCATCCACCTCTAGGACAGGCATCTTAATCATACCCCCACCAGTCTTTCCTCAAAAGGAAGAGTAGGAAGAAAACACCTCCTGCTATACCTGTTATTACGCCAACAGGCAATTCCACCGGTCTCAAAAGTCGCTGTGATACTGTATCGCATGTAACTAAAAAACTGGATCCAGCGAGCATGGCACATGGAAGCATTCCCCCATGCGAGGGACCAACAAGTTTCCTCGTAAAGTGAGGAATTATCAGGCCCACAAAACTTATTACCCCGGCAACTGCCACGCATAACGCAGTGACAAAGGACGCAAGGATAAAAAAGAAAACCTTGGATCTCCTGGCATCAAGCCCGAGATAAGTGGCACGCTCATCTCCTAAGCTCAAGAGGTCCAGGTCCCTGGAAAAGAAAAGGAGAAATATCAATGCAGAAGACGCTAAAATGGATACCAACCATACAAGACGTGTATCTGCCGAAGAAAGACTACCCATGAGCCATATAACAGCGGCATACACGTCCCTGGTGCTCGAAAGCGAAAATATAAGCATGACCAACGAGGAAAAAAGAAAACTGAATATGACCCCTGCAAGTATAAGCACGGTGTTTGAAAAATTCTTTTTAGAGGCAATCGTATACACTGTAAAGATACTTATAAGGCAACCTCCAATACTCATGCCAACCATGCCAAGCCCACCTATGCCAAGCACTATATAGAGCGATGCCCCAAGTGCCCCACCTCCTGATACGCCTAGCGTGTAGGGCTCAGCCAGAGGATTCCTGAGAATCGCTTGAAATACAACACCACACCCGGCAAGTGCAGCACCTACGACCGTACCAAGGACGATCCTGGGTAAGCGTACATCCCATACAAGCGTGTGGAAGACACCGGCACCTCGTGGATTGAGCAGGGCATTGATGACATCCCTGGACGGGATATGGCTTCCACCCACGAGAAGGGCAATAAACATTACAGTAACAAGCATAAGGCCAAGGGATAAAGCAGGAATTAGTCTTTTATTCCCCATGGGCTTCCCCCTGTATCATCCTGGAGACCACATCAAGGGCCTTTACAAATCTCAAGGGGGTTGGCTGACATACAATATCAGGATCCAAGGTATAGATCCTCCCTCCTATTACTGCGCTTAGGCCATCTACGTGTGCCCATTCATTCGCGCAAGTATCCCTTGTGCTACATCCCATATTTTTTACAACTATTATAACATCAGGGTCTCTCATGATGACCTCTTCCCTGTTTACCCTCGGATACCTATCCTGAAGGTCCCCGAATATGTTAACACCGCCCGCAATCCTTGTGAGGTTGCCTATAAATGTCCTATTGCTTGCCGTAACCAGAGGAGAAGAACCCAGCTGCCAGAAAACACGTATGTGTTTCTTTCCCTGGGCCCTTAAGCTTATTGTCTTCACCTCTTGCCTTACCCGGGCCACTATCTTCCTTGCCCTTCTTTCCCTCCCAAGTATCCTACCCAGTCTTAAAAAAGTATCCACAATACCATTAAAATCCTGTTGATCTCCGAACACAACCACATTCATGCCCAAAGACTTAAGCTTTAGAACAAGCTTCTTAGGATTACTATCCTTACTCGCAATAACAAGGTCTGGTTCCAAGGCAATGACCTGCTCCACGTTGATCTCGGTAAGGTTACCCACCACCTGCTTCTTGGCCGCACACTCAGGCCTGAAACTAGTGACTCCAACCAGTATATCAAGAGCACCAAGTTCGCATATCTCTCTAGTAAACGAAGGTACCAGGGATACGACCCTACTGGGTGTAGCTAACAGGCAAGAGACATTAAAAAACAAGCCAAATAAGCCAGCAGCACAAGCCCGTACAATGATCTTTATCCACCTATCCCAACCCACAATGAAAATCTCACACAAAGCCTGCGCCTGTGTCAACCACATAGCCTAAGGTCCAGGAATATACCTCAACATGGATCACAGCCCAGGCCTATTGTTAAAGCCTCGTTGCATGCTACTTTTTGGCTAGCCAAGGACACTGCCACTTGCACAAAGATACCCAAGAGAGCTAAATCGCTATAAATCTACTACATTGACCAGTGGAACATAAAGTTGTAATCTCCAGCCCATGTTTCAGCCAGATTTTCTAAATGCCGAGAAGGTATATATTAGATATTAGACGATAAGAGGTAAAGCCATGAAGAACAACCGCTTTGTTATAGACAACATAAGCCCCCAGGAATCATGGAGAATATTCAGGATAATGTCAGAATTCGTAGATGGTATAGAGGCCCTCTCAAAGCTGCCGCCCGCT
>QMLJ01000016.1 GCA_003643935.1 Deltaproteobacteria bacterium
ATTGGGATGATAAAGCACCATCCCTGTCTCATCTATCAGCCAGGCATAACCAGTCTTCGAAGGACGTATGGTCGCCACATAGTGGGCAGTTATGTTGGCAAGGTCAATAGCGCATCCAAGTACACCGTTAAACTTGCCATCAGGACCAACCAGGGGATAAGCCACTATGATTGACTCAAAACGGCCGGGGATGCTCTTGTATTGCTCACCCCCAACAAGGACTATGTTGGAGACAAAAGGCACTTTCATATCCTTGCAGACCTTGAAATAGGTCCTGAAACTGAAATCCTTACCATCAAGGCCAGGTAGCACCTCTCGTGGATAATGGTCCATGAGTATGCCATTACTGTTTTCCCAGAAAACTATAATCACCTGGCTTTTCAAGGAATTGTAGGCATTTTTCAATGCCACCTTTATGGCCTGGGGATCACCGGACGCTACGCTTGGAATATTTGAAGTGAGATCCAGCACATTCGCTATGTCACCCATGTACTGCTGTATACCCATGGCTGTCTGCTTTGCAAGTAGGGCCTGTTCCCTGTTAAACTGGCTGGCCATCTCCTTCTCAACCCCATAGTAGGAGTACATCGCAAAGAGAGCGACAAATGCAAGTACAACAAAGGAACCCATCCAGATAAAGAACCCCCAGTTTGCATTCTCGATATTAAATCTCACAAAAGCCTCCGCTGGCTTGGAAAACCGGCATTTATTAGCCTTTATTCTTATTCAATGTAAAGGTCCTTCTCTATCTTAGAGGGTAATGCCGATGCCTTTGATAACAAATCTTCCTCGTCAAGAGCAAATAGAGGACTGATCTCAACCTTTATCCCGTTCTCTACTATCCTTCCTGCACGGGCCAACCAGGATCTGAACAATTTATCCTGTAGACTTATTGCAGACTCTATTGAATCCTGGCCAGTCTTGTTTTTAACCGGGGCAAACTCCTGCTCCCTCTTGACCTCCAAGGTAAGGGTCCTCTCTGCAAACGGCAATGCATCAAATATGAACTTCTCGAATTTTATTCCCTTTATTTCAACAGGCCTACCATATTGGTCGATGGTAGGAATATTCTTTACGGCCTTGTGATATGGAAGGTTAATCCCCCTTACAGTGATAGCCTCTATAAAGGCACGATCAAATAGATGTATGGCTATTGACCCAGCCCTGTATACAGGCCTACCCTCGTCGTCCTCCATGTACATGAACTCTTCCTTGAGATCACTGTACTCGATCACCCTTGTCTTCCCATCTACCACTGCTATTACACCGACTTTCTCGTCAAAGTCCCTTTTCTCAACCACCTTTGACGACATCTGTGCATCCTTTTGCACATGGAGTCCTAAAAACAGTGGATCACACATCTTTACAAGAGGATTATCCACCTGAAAATAAAATATAAGGTCAACACCCCTCTCCCCAAGCATGCCCAGAAGACCGCTCTTTTTGAGTGCATCAAGGGTACCCCCGTGGCCGTCAGGATTCATGAACAGACCACCATCCCTAGATATAATCAACCTACCTTCTGCTGTGATGGAAGGCATCATGCCCTGTACAAAAAAATACACCTCATCCCTGCCGAGACCAAAGAATGCATTGGCTTCAAAAAATCTTCTTGTATCGGCATCATTGGACCTGGATGTCATTATAAGAAAGGGTATTGCCTTGTTATACCTTTTCTTGAGGGCCAGGATCTTTTCAGAATGAAGCTGAAAGAGGCTCTTCTTCTTCACAGGGCTAATCCCTAGTGCACCTTTTGGTCCGCTCAGGCCGAGTCTAGAGCCCTGGCCACCTGCCACCATGACTACTGCAACCCTTCCCTGGGAAATCAGATCCTCGCCACGTTCCCTTGCTACCTTGGCATCCTTAGTATGCGCAAAGTCTGCAGGTACCACATCAGGTGGCTGCATCTTACCTTCAGGAGGAATAAAAATGCCCTTGCCTTCTATAAGATCCATGAGTGTCTTTGAATCTATCTGCCCTAGGTCTTGCTCAAGACGTTTTAATGAAATATAGGGTGATTTTGCCTTAACGAGATCTGCGATATGATCCTGTCCTATCTCTCTTAGCCTTTTTTCTAGCATCAACAAGCTCCTTAATCTTTTTCTCAAAACCCTTATCTATCGGTACATACAGAGATGAACCACGTACCCCATCCGGCATGTATTCCATGTCAAGGGCCCCCAGGGGATCATCGTGCGGATACACATAGCCTTTTGAATAACCAAGATCCTTCATCAACCTCGTGGGGGCATTCCTCAGGGACATGGGAACTGGCAACATACCTGTCCGATTTATAAGGTCTTTCACCCTTTTTTCAGTCATATAAACAGAATTGCTCTTGGGAGCGCAAGCAAGATAAATAGCTGCCTGGTATATGGCTATCTCCCCCTCGGGGCTACCCAGGACCTCAAATGCCTGTTTTGCTGCAATGACCATCCTCAGGGCATTCGGATCTGCGTTTCCTATATCCTCTGACGCCATCCTTATCATTCTTCTCAAGATGTAAAGCCTGTCTTCCCCTGCCTCCAGCATCCTCCCGAGCCAGTAAACACTTGCATCTACATCACCTGCTCTTATACACTTGTGCAGAGCGGATATAAGGTCATAGTGCGCATCACCGGTCCTGTCATGGTAAAGGGGCCTATTTATAAGCCCCTTTACATCATCTATATCGATTACAGGCCTGTCCACCTTTGTCAATATAAGCTCAAGCAGGTTCAGAGCAGCCCTGGCATCCCCTGATGCCGCTTGGGCTATTGCCCTAATGCATCTACCGGTTATGCTTCTTCCCATGGATCTCAATATACCGTCTACCCGTATTGCCCTGTGCAGTATAATCTCAAGGTCCTCCGTGCTAAGGGGCATCAGCCGGATAACCTTCATCCTGGACAACAGCGGGGGGATAACAGAGAAAGAGGGATTTTCAGTTGTAGCACCAATTAACACAACAGTGCCGTCTTCTACATGAGGCAAAAGAGCATCCTGCTGGGCCTTGTTGAATCGATGGATCTCATCAACAAACAAAATGGGAGAGTAGCCAAACTTTTTACCTAGGTCAAAGACCTTCCTTATCTCCTGTATCCCGCTTGTAACCGCACTTATTGAGGAAAATGCGTCGGTATACAGCCCTTGTATTATACGGGCTATGGTAGTTTTGCCTGTACCCGGTGAACCCCACAGAATCGCAGAAAGTCCACCCATATCCCTGAAATCCTCTAAGAACTCTCGTGCATGGGGCTGGCCAACCAGCTCCTCGACCAATGTGGGCCTCACCCTGTGTGCCAGAGGCGGGGCATTACTCCTACGAGTCATGATAATATCTATAACATATCCTGATGAAAAAGGGTACAAGCCAGCTTATTGGCATGGAATCCCTAGCCTTTATTTAGATGCTACAGGCAAAAACTACCCTTATTCACTTCACTTACTCCCTTTATAAGGGCATCAACCTTTACCCACAGCTAGTCATATCCTGTGTCCATGCAAATAAAAAAACAATATGCTAATATCTATCTTATTCCTGCCGATAAGTAGCATTAGGTTCTTCCAAGGTTCATTCCCCGTAGAACCTCCTCACTTTGCAGGTCTCCTGAGACCTGCATTTTTTTATCCACGTTTCAGACATTTACCAAGGGTTGAATAGTGAATACCCCTAAGGCCTGAAATATCCTTACTCACCCTATCCCCCTTCCAATTAACATAGTATACTTGGCTACTTGCAAGATCTATTACAGGACCGAATGCCATGCCTTGGAAAAGCACTTCACGCTCGAGTTTGTCGCCTGTAAAGGCGTCAAGGATATCCAAGAAAGATTTACCAGCATCTATCCCCTGGCAAGTATCTGACCTCTTCCACGTGCCCAGGTAAATCCTGGAATCCATTACAACGGCACCGGTGTAAGAACACCCATCAAAGGGGTGATACCAGAGAAGGGAGTCAGTGGTATTCACCGAGAGTCCCATGTCTGTGGCAAGGACAAAGTAAGGCTTCTTCCTCCAGGTAAAAACACCCGCATCCTGCGCAGGCGAATCAGAATAAGTGTTTATGATGTAGTGAAGACCAAGTTCAGCGTCAAAGACGTAAAAATCTCCAGACGATGTACCTGCAATGACGAAACCATAGAAAGGATCATAGTCAATGGAGCTGAAGTCCATGCCTGCACTGAACAAGGAATATATCTCCCCTGTGTTCATGTCCCTTTTCTCAATATCTGCACCATTTACAGTGTATACGCAACCAGGTGTCAACAGGGCCAATGCACAATTGGCCTTCCAGAGCACTTTAAGATCACTGTTAATAACGTATACAAAACCATCTTTACCAGGACCGACGACAATAGTGTCATTTAGAGCCCTTATCTTTCCACCTAGGCCGTGTATCATCCACTTGAGGGCCTTACTTTCGAGATCCATTGAGAGCAGATAATCCCTGGATGTAGAACAATATAGGGTAGCACCGTCCACACAGGTATCAACCACTACACCGCTGAAGCCTGTATCACTTTTTTTCGCAATAATGGGCTTTTCTCCCTCCAACTCGTAAGACATGGCACCATCTGTACTGAGCCACTTGGGGCTGAACACACCGTGACAATTTGTAAGTTCAAGCTCTTCAGCCCCATAAATCACAGGCATCTGGGATATAAAAACGCACTCTGGCACAAGGTCTTGCCTGGCAGGGGAGTAAATGCCGCCTCCTTTTCGAGCAACCTCTCTTAGAAAGGTCTCATCAGGGCATGCGCCCTTTACAAAAACACGCACGTCCATAGATTTCAGATAAGACGCAACATCGTCCAGGCACCTTGAGCCTAGTCCTTCCACGTATTTGTCCATGGGATCTGAGTCCATGTCAAAGTCCTTGATGTCATCGGGCACATCCCCATCCTTCAACTCATCCCCGTCAGTTACGAGAAGCACGTATCTATTTTGCACGCACTTGTCTTTGAATTCAGCTTTGAGTGAGAAAAGTGAGTGCGCCAACGGAGATGATACGGCATGTGGATGTATAGAATCTATCGCTGCCTCTACCTGGCGCATGTCACTTGTAAACGGTTGTATAATGCCTCTCGACGTTGTTGCAACCGCCACCTTTACCATGTCAAGCCCCTCTACAATACCCGTTAAATAACCAAAGGCTAGGGTCCACCTCGGCATTGCACCCATGAAGTAACTGCTTAAGGGCGCAGGGAAATGGCTGTTTCCGTATTCACCCTTAAAGTATAAAAGAGGGCCTACCTTCACGAAATCCTGTACATCAAAACCGCAGGACGTCTTTACAACTTCTCCAGTTGGCCTTTTCAGGTATGTGATACCAGGGTCATAGCCTGCGCCGGACGACCAGTTCATACTCTCTGAGTCGTCAACCAGGACTATTATATAGGTGCTACAACCCCAAAGCCAAGCATTTTGTATTTCCCTGTGAGGCTCGCAAGAGAGGCAGACCTTCCAGTAGGCAGATTTTATTTCTATATTATCATCTATGCACCGGGAGCGCCTCAACTCAATAGAAGTCATAAAATACCTATGGGACCAGCCCTCAGGTGCACCCAGTGTGAGATGTCTGCTATCTAACCCGGAGGCAGGGGATGGTTCTACATAGAGCCCCTGCTCTATATCACAAAATGCCTTTGCCGACCTTGTTCCATATTTAACCAGCTCAGCAATACCCACGGCAGAGGCCTGTACCACGAGCAAGAAGATCATGACACAGACCAGTACCCATCCGGAACTACCTGATCCTGTATCCATAAACAACTTCCTTCTGTTCATGGCCATGGGATGCCCTTAAATGTAACTTAAGTACCGAGGAATTCAGCAAAAGATCAAAGCCCGTGATCGACTCGGCAAGGAGCTGGCCATTTCTGTAAAGCCCTTTGGGCCTCAACTCATAAACAACTGCAGGTACTGCCCTGTCGCCTGCACGGCAGGTTGAGGCCGAAAATCCCACAGGGATAATAATATTACCCCTAGAATAGTTATGCGATATCTTGAGGGGTCCTCCATCTGTTATTATACCGGTCTCAGCCCAAAAATCAGGTTTAGCATCCCCATCAATGTCTATTGTATCAAGCCTTATCCAGGCATTAGATACATCCTCAACAACAGCAAAGTACGGTGGTACCATACCCGATCGAATATTTACATTCAAGCCAGGATACCTATCGCTTACTGGTAGTCCTGCTATAAAAAGGCTGTTCCCATTAACTTGTAAAGCCAGGTCTTGGGGCAGGAGGTACGCACGCTGGAGGAGATCCATGTTAATGTGAACAAGGCAATTCCTGATAGATTGTATGCAATATCTACTATGCCTGATCTTGGATGCAGCATCTCTAAACATGGAGTTTATCCTGTACAAGCCCAGGATAAGGGCCATGCCAATAAAAAGAGAAACAAGTAGTTCAATCAGGGTAAACCCCCTGTACATAAATACAATCCCCTGATGACCAGGGATGACAATCCCCTTGATTAAACTCTTAGGGTGGCCAAGCCATGATGGATGTTGTCTTAATTAACTAATGTTTGATGGCCCACGGTCAAGTATGGTTTTGTAAACTTAGTGTAAACTCTTCAGTACCCTTTGTCCGAATAGTTCTATAGAGCGGTTTTGTACCTCACAGTAAATAGGCATAATTACCTTAAAGGTAGTATTTTAAACTTCCATAGATCCTGAAAATCATCATGGACATACTTATTCGATGCTGGTATTAACCTGTAAACAATGCCATGGGAGAGGTCATGAACAAAAGAGGTAATGCACTTGTCATAGTGCTGGTGGTACTACTCTTGTTCATCGTAATATTCTTAAGCGTACCCATTGGCGGCCATGTCGGAGATATCAGAGAGGCTACTATCTCCTTCATATTTAGAACACCACCCAGGTTTATTTCAATGGAGGTAAGGGTTGACCAGAAACCCATGGTGGTAAAGCCTGGACAGGCCATAAAGATCAAGGGCAATGAATCCATCGTTATTACAAGGATCAATGCAAATACTTTTTTTGATTCCTATCTCACTGCAGATATAGAAGGATTCGGCAAGGCAAACGATCTACATGAACCTATAGACACATCTGCCATAAGAAAACAGCTGCTGGAAGCTGGACTCCATTCCATACCCATAGATGTCTATTACATCGACCACAAGATAGCAAAGATCCCGCTTGAAATAGAGCTTACTGAGAATGATTTCATAAAGAGCATAAAGCAAGCAAAGGATACAGATGAAAAGATCGCCTTACTGAGAAATGCACATACCAGCTTTCCCGGCAACAAGTACTTCCTGGATGAGTTGGACAGGCTATTGAATAAAAAGGGAGACTATGAATCTCTGGTCGGCATCTACAAGTCTATAGTTGATTCCAATCCAAACAATATCCAGGCATTGATAAAGCTCTCAAGATATTACATCAAGATTGGCTTGCTAGAAGATTCACTCACTACATGCAAAAGAATAGAGAAACTGGGTAAAGCAGGCCCAGGTACCTACCGAAGAATGGCTTACATCGAGCAAAGGCTTGGTTCAATAGATAAAAGTATCGCCTACCTTGAGAAGGCCTTGAAGCTGTCCAAGAACAACGAGACAGTCATACGAGACCTTGGACGGCTGTACCTGGCAAAAAAAGAGAAACAAAAGGCCATCTCTCTGTACAAAAGAATAGCTGCCTCAACAAGGCTCAAGGAGATAATGATCCCAGTCATAAAAGCAGATATCAAGGCAAAAAATTATAAGGATGCATCAAGGATTCTAAAACACTACACCAAAGTCTTCCCGAGGGATAAAAATGGTTTTGCCGAACTCGCCATGTGCATGGGAAAGCTAGGGAATACAAAGGCACAGATACTGTACAGCCAGAAGGCAGCGGCCCTTGCACCAAGGGATCCTGTTATACTCTTCAACCTTGCATATGCCTATGACATGGGAGGCAACCCATCTAGAGCCATTGACACGTACCTCAAGGTATTAAAACTAAAGCCAAGAGATGTGGACGCACTATCAAGAGCAGCTTTCCTTTCTTTGAAGATGAAACATTATAAAGATGCATACCGTTACTATTCATCTCTTACTAAGCGTTCAGGCAAACTAAACTACATAAAGGGTCTCCTAAGCTCAGCCATTGGGCTCAAGGATCCTGACAAGATAATCCTTGCCTCTAAAAAATACCTCAAGAAAAAAAAGGACTACGAGGTGGAGATAACATTGGGCTATGCCTACGAGTCAAGGGCAGCAAATGAGAGTCACGAGGAAAGGATAAGGGATCTAAAGTCCGCATTAAAGGCCTACAAAGATGCACTAAGGCTCAAGCCAGATGCAACGGTACCACAAGAAAGAATACCCGAGGTCAAGATACAGATACTAAGGGCAGAGAAGGGTATTGGTAACTAGGACATTATGCCCAGGACGTTTGCCATTGGCGATATACACGGTTGCCTGGATAAGCTCGAAGACATCTTAAAAAAGATCAACCCGGTAAAAGACGACACCTTGATATTCCTGGGAGACTATATAGACAGGGGGGATGCACCAACTGGTGTTATAGACCTTCTGATAGAGCTCTCTTCGAATACAAATTGCATTTTCTTAAAGGGAAACCACGAGGATATGTTCATGGAGTTCCTGGAATTCGGCACAAATAAGTTGGTCTACTTTGCCAACGGAGGAGAAGTGACTGTTAATGCATATCTGAGGGCATCACGCGCTCATAGTCTGGTTGAGGCCATCCCAGAGACTCACAAGGAATTCTTCTCAAACTTGAGATTATACTACGAGGATGAAAGATATATATATGTCTATGCAGGAATAAAACCACGCATACCCATGCACAGGCAAAACCAGGAGGATCTCATCTGGATCAGGGATGAATTCATAAATGCGCCAACGGGCATGGATAAAAAGATAATATTTGGCCATACCCCTTTCTCAAGTCCCCTTGTACTCAAGGACAAGATAGGTATAGACACCAGTGCTGTGTACGGAGGGGTACTCACGGCCATAGATCTACAAGACGAGACGTTTATTCAGTCATTCCCAGGTTGAATACAAGCACCTTGTAAATGACAATTGTTTATTCTATATTCCTTCTGATGTCCAAGGATTATTACAGAATTCTGGGCGTGTCCAGGGATGCAACCTCTGACGAGATCAAGAGGGCCTACAGGAAGCTGGCCCTCAGGTATCATCCTGACATGAACAGGGACGATCCGGATGCAGAGGAACATTTCAAGGAGATAACAGAGGCCTACGGTGTCCTTATAGACCCGAGCCGCCGAAGGCTTTATAATGCTGACCAGCAAACTGGTTTTACCAGAGAAACCGTGTTTAACGACATATTTTCCCATAGTGATTATAGCGAGGTCTTCCGCGATATCCCTATCAAACAGGAGTGGCTCGATAAGTTATTGAGAGTAAGTCAAATAATAGCCTATGAAGCCATGGTACACGGTGGAAGACCCAGAGATATAATAAGGAGAAGTTTCATCAAGATGGCCTTTCAGGGTGCATCCAGGATGTTTCACAATGTTATGGATATTCATCAGGCTATTCATGTTCCGCATAACATAGCCGAGAATGGAGGTTATGTAACCTTAGAATACCGCCCCGGGTTCTTAACAAGAAGGATAAAGGTCAAGATACCGCCTAGGACAAGAAATGGCACTGTATTAAGGGTACCAGGCATGGGAAGGAAAGGCATTGTCAATTCTCCTGGGGATCTCTACTTGCACATAGACATAGGCTCATCGTAGATTACAACCTGGTTCTTGCCGTGGGCCTTGCCCCAGTACATGGCCCTATCTGCAAGCTCTATCAGTTCCTTTGATGAAGTCGTGTCTTTAGGAAGGCTTGCAAGACCTATTGTAACGGTTGTATCCAGCGATGCCTCCACCATTACTCGGATTCTCTGTGCAACCACCACTGCCTCATCCTGCGTGGTCTCTGGAAACACAATAACGAACTCTTCTCCACCATAACGAAAGATCATATCACAGTTTCTTGTGTTATGCCTGAAGATATGCGCTATATTCACCAGAAGCTCGTTACCCGCCTCATGGCCCCTCGTGTCGTTGTATGCTTTAAAATCATCCAAATCCATCATGGCAATGGTAAGCGTATGATTATACCTTATATGTCTCTTTGCCTCTTTCTTTAACACGATCATAAGGTAGCGAAAGTTGTAAAGCCCTGTAAGCTCATCAAGATGAGCCAGATTTTTATAATAGTTAGCCAGTTCCGCCTCTTCCTTGAGTTTCTTCTCTTCAAGTAACCTTTTTATAGTTAGGTAAAGATGATCCAAGAGTACTGGCTTAGTAATAAAATCAGAGGCGCCAAGCTTCATGCACTCCACCGCGTC
>QMLJ01000017.1 GCA_003643935.1 Deltaproteobacteria bacterium
ATCCATATTTATCAAAACTCGATGAGTAGAGCGGTAAAATCATCATCAAAATGATCCTTACCTGTAAAATCGGAGATATTTTGCTTCATGGTTTCAAGTGCCTGGTGACCATCTGTCTGCCCAAGCGTCTTTAAAAACAGATTCTTTAATCTCTTCTTTCCAAATTGCCTGCCATTTTTGTCCGTTGCCTCCAATAGGCAATCCGTATAAAGAAATATTTTGTCACCTCTCTGTACAGGAAATGTCTTCTCCTCGTACTTGCCATCGTCGAACATGCCTATGAAAAAGCCATCTGTATCAAGCTCTATAATGCTGGAATCCGCCTTCCTATAAAAAAGGGGAGTGGGATGGCCTGCATTGGTAAATGTGATACCTGACACAGCCCTGTCATATATGAAGCAGAATGAAGAGACGTAATCCTCGTGCAACACAGAGTTCATCTCCCTGTTCAAAAGTCGAAACAATAGTCTCGGACTAGCAACGCTTTTTGTCTTCATGTGAAGGCTCATCTTGAACATGGCCGCAACAAGTGCCGCTGCAACGCCGTGTCCGGAGACATCTGCAATGACGACGGCCGTGATATCTTTATCCATCTCTAGTATATCATACAGATCACCACCTAAGTGTATGGAAGGTATGTATATGGATGCTATATCAAGACCACCTATTTTTTCATACTTGTCTGGTAACAGACTTTTTTGCAGCTTTCCTGCCATTACGAGCTCATCAAGCATAATCTCGTTCTGCTTCTCTATTATCTCGTTCTTCTTGTCCACTTCTGCAAGTGCGAGAGCAAGTTTTCCTGCCTGTTCTTCCATCAGGTCCTTTGTCTCTGTTATCTCCATAAGATATGATTCAAGTTCTTGCCTTGCAGTAACAAGCTCCGTTGTATCCGAGAAGACCACTATGATACCGCTCATCTCTGGGGCCAGGTCAATCTTGTGTATGCTTTTCTCTATGAAATGACTACCGTCTTCCTTTTCCAGGACAATCTCCTCCTTGGCTGGATCAAGCAGGTTTTTTATTATCTCCGGGAGGTCATCTCTATGCTTGCCATGGATATCAATGCCATCAATGGATGTTATGTTAGAGGCGCACTTGTTCCAGATTACCACATGGTTATCCTTGTCAAGGACAAGGAGCCCTGTGGGCAGTGCATTGACCAGTACCCTGAGGAACTGGTCAAAGTCCTGTTTTTCCCTTCTTGCCTTTTCTAACATGATTGATACCCTTGCATGGTAAAGGCCTTCTTTGATGGCTTTCTTCAGTCTCCTGGTGGATCCGTGGCCATCCTTTAGTATATAGTCATTTGCACCCACCTTGAGAATCTCCCTGAACACGCCTGGATCCTGTACGTTGGTGTAAACGATGTACATGGAGTCGGTCTCTAGCGAGCGCATCCTTGCCATGAGGTCAATGCCATCTATCACGCCTAGTTCAATCTCAGTAACAACCACTGACGGTTCAATGTCTATATACTCATCCAGTGCTACCCTGGGATCACTGTAGGTATGTATATTCATGTCCTTTGATGATAGTTCTTTGTTGAGACGACTTAACACATTCTTATCCGGGTCTATGATGAATACATCGTTCATGGCTATGTCCTGAACTTTGTCATGGCAACTACTGATGGATTTCTACGTATGGTCAACCGGTCAGTAAGCCTTTTCATTATCATAATGCCTCTTCCATGGGGCAAAATCTCACTAGGCATGGGGAGGTTCTTGGGTATTCCTTTGCCTGGATCACTGACCCTTACAGTGACCTTTTCCTCATTTATTGATATGCTAATTCCCACCTCGTTGTTACACCACCTGGCATCCTTCATCCGATATTCAAGTTCCTCGTGGTATGTTGTGTGAGATGTAAGGTCTTTGCCCCTGATATAGGAATTCAGCATGAGGCAGCCATAATCCCTGGCATTTATGAGAGCCTCCACCATGGCTGTTACAAGATCATGGGCCTTGTCCATATCAAGAATGCCATTCTCAACTAGCGCCTTCTTGAATTCTTGGCCCAGACCATCCGGGTCAAGGTCTTTTGCCTTTATCCTGAAACTAAATTCCGCCTTGTAGGGCCTGCATGAAAGACCTGCAAGCATGCTCAATGCCTTCTGGCCTCTTGTACCATGAGGTTGTGTCGATACTTTGTGTTTCTTCATGGCCTTCATAGACCGTTGGTCTCCTGTCTTTCCTTGGACATGTTTATTATGAATGGTGCAATATCATCCAAGGGGAGTATTTTCTTCACCCCACCCATGTTTATGGCTACCCTTGGCATACCAAACACCACGCATGATTCCTCATCCTGTGCAATTGTAAAGGCCCCGGCACCTCTCATCTCCTTTATCCCCCTTGCACCGTCGTCACCCATCCCAGTAAGTATTATCCCTATTGCATTGGGTCCCAGGGAATTTGCAACAGACCTGAACAGTACATCAACGGAGGGCTTATGGCGGTTTACTGGAGGACCATCCTTTACATTTACGTAAAGGCCTTGGGCATCCATGTATACGAGCATATGCTTGCCGCCAGGTGCCACTAGTGCATGTCCTCGCATCAGCCTGTCGAAATCTTTGGCCTCCCTGATTTCCAAGGCACTGTTCGCATTTGCCCTCTTGGCAAAAGACTCTGTAAATAAAGGAGGCATGTGTTGCACTATAACTACTGGTGGAAAGTCTGGGGGCAGGTGTCTTAGTATGTGATCTATGGCCACGGTTCCACCGGTGGATGCACCTATGGCAACGACGGTCTCTGATCTTGCCTTGTCATGATCAAAAGAAGCCCTCTCTATCACCGCATCCATGCTCAGCTTTGGGGCCACATTCATTATGGTAGTCCTTGGCCTAGCTAGATGCACTGAAGCTGCAATCTTTACCTTTGTTACAAGATCCTGACGCATTTCTTCCATGGTCGTGGAGAGATTCGTCGTTGGTTTTGTAATAAAATCTATTGCGCCTAGTGATAATGCCTTTATAGTTGCTTCAGCCCCTTTAGACGTGAGGGATGATACCATTATAACAGGCATTGGATGCGCCCTCATCAGTTTTTCAAGGAATGTAAGTCCGTTCATCTTGGGCATCTCGATGTCAAGGGTCAACACGTCGGGCTTTAGCTGTTTTATCTTCCTTGTTGCAATAAATGCATCGGGTGCCACACCTACTACTTCTATTCCAGGCTCACTGGACAGTATGTCTGAGAGTAGCTTCCTTGCAAGTGCCGAATCATCTATGATAAGTACCTTTATGTTTCCTCTCATGTGTATCTCATCAGAACAGTGTTAATCCGTTCTTTACATCCTTACTCTCCAAGCTCTCTTTAAACACCTTTGCCTTGTATTCCTCTTCAAGTCTCATGATACCTGGTTCTGCCTGTGGAATCAGGCGCTTGAGGAGGACCTTGCCCGTATCAGTGAAAAAGAGAATCTTCCTTCCCTTGTCTCCGCCAACGTCCTTTGCAATAATAGGTATTTTCTCCATTGACAGGTAAGCAAGGACAAATTCTATGTTGTTCTCCGGTACATTGCCGTCTGTTTTCCTGAAGTTTAGCACGTGACCTCCACCGAACACCTTGGCTACCATGCCTTTCCTGTCTGCACCCCTCTTGATCAGATCTCCAATAAGAATTTCCATTGCAAACATGCCGTACTTTCCAGATGATGACATGAATATGTCCCTTGATCTTACATCGCCAGGCAGTAGAAAATGGTTCATGCCTGCAAGCCCTGTCCTTGTGTCCTTTATACAGACCGAGATACAGGAGCCAAGTATGGTGGAGATTATGTCCTTGGTGCTGACATAGTACTCACCCGGGTATATGACAACCACATTCTTCTTGAACCTTTTACTGTACCTTTTTATTATCATACCGGTATTACACCTTTTTGTATATGGTGTTCTTGATATATCTAAACCTATCTTTCATATCCATGAGAGACTCTGAATGACCCATGAAGATAAAACCACCGTCTTTTAAATATTGATAAAATCTTTCCATGAGCCTTTTTTTCGTATCCTTGTCAAAGTAGATTATGACGTTCCTGCAAAATATGATATCAAAGGGGCCTTTCATGGGATAGATTTCCCTTATAAGGTTTAGCCTCCTGAATACTACCATTGACTTTATGCCTTCCTTTACATGGTAGCCATCATCCTGCCTCTCAAAATACCTCTTGAGATATTCAGAAGGAACGTCAACGACCCTATTGGGGGAATAAACACCAGTTATACCTTTCCTTAGGACCTCGGTATCCACGTCAGTAGCTAGTATCTTTATGTCCCATCCCTGTATGCCCCTGAAGGCCTCCTGTATGGTTATGGCTATGCTGTAAGGCTCTTCTCCCGTTGAACAGCCTGCTGACCATATCCTGAGTCTCCTTGCCATACCTGATTTATCTGCTTTCTTTATCATGTGCGGCAGAAGATCCTCCCTGAGAAAGTCAAAGTGAGATCTTTCCCTGAAGAACTCAGTCTTGTTCGTGGTTATACGATTTATCATGTGTACCAGCTCATCTGATGAATTATGACTTTCCTTAAGATACCTGTAATACTGGGAGAAGTCAGTTAGGTTGAGTGCCTTGAGCCTTCTTGATAGCCTGGAGATGACGAGCGTCTTCTTTTTTTTTGACAGGTGTATACCTGTACTCCTGTAGATTATCCTCCTGAACTGCTCAAATTCCTCATCGCTGAGTTCAAACTTGTTTGCCAGCAATCCTTATACCCCGTCTACTACATTTAGTTCCTCGTCCGAGAGTAGCCTGTCAATATCAAGAAGGATAACAAACTTGTCATCCTTTTCACCCATAGCTTTTATAAAGTCTGTCTTTATCTGAGAATTGAATCTTGGTGCCGGTCTTAACTGATCTTGTGTAAAGGCCACTACATCTTTTACATTATCCACTATGAGACCTATTGTCCTTGCGGATATCTTGAGTATCATGATTACTGTAAAGCTATCATAGTTCACGTTTTGAAGGTGGAAGTGTTCTCTAAGGTCAATTACAGGGATGGCAGCACCCCTCAAGTTGAGTATACCCTTTATAAAAGATGGGACGTTCGGGATTTTGGTAAGCTCTCTGAATCCGATGATCTCAATTAACTTGAGTATAGCTATACCGTATGTCTCTCCACCAAGTTCGAATGTGATATACTGACCCTCCATGTCCTGCATGGCCTTATTGTTGTTGGCCTCCCCCATTCCCATTGCTCCTAGAATTCCTCGAACTCGTCGAGGGGGTCGTCCATTGTGTTTTTGTTCATGCTGTTAATGTTATCATAGTTATTGTTTGCCTTTTTTTGAGGCTTGTCTGAGCCGGGCTTGTTTTCTGTTTTTATACCGTTCATCTTGTGTTTGGAGACCTTGAATCCTATCACTGTCTCTTCCAGCTCTCTTGCCTCATTACTGAGTGAATCAGCTGTGCTAGCCAGCTGTTCAATGGTGGAGGCATTCTCCTGCGTAGAAGAATCTATCTGCGCTATTGCCCTGTTGAGTTCGTCGATACCACGGGCCTGTTCCGAGCTAGCTGCTGCTATCTCATCCATGGTCTGGGATACCTCTTCTATCCTAGATATGATTTCCTTGAGTGATCCCTCTGTTTTCTTGACCATTTCATCGCCAATGGATATCTTGGAGACAGTATCCTCTATGAGATCTTTTATCTGCCCTGCTGCATCGGCAGACCGCCTTGCAAGGTTTCTTACCTCCTCTGCAACTACGGCAAAACCCTTGCCGTGCTCTCCTGCCCTTGCTGCCTCCACTGCGGCATTCAGTGCAAGCAGGTTTGTCTGGAATGCCACCTCGTTGACAGTATTTATGATATCTCCTATCTTTTTTGATGCTTCAGATATGGCGTTCATGGCTTCCTGGGTCTCGGATACAACGCTACCCCCGTGATTTGCCACGTCCACCGCATTCTTGGCCTTTTCTTTGCCCTGGGTTGCATTGGATGCATTCTCCTTTATTGAAGAGGTCATCTCCTCTATGGTGGCAGCAATCTCCTCCACTGCAGAGGCCTCTTCCTGGCTTGATTGGGATAGTCCCTGGGCACCAGTGGATACCTCGTCGGTGGCCGTGCTTACCTGTATGGCTGCCTCTTTTACCTTGGATATCACATCCTCAAGGTTTTCCATGAAGATGTTGAACCAGTGGCCTAGATCCCCTATCTCGTCCTCGGATAAAACAGGTAGCCTCATGGATAGGTCAGCCTTGCCCTCTGCAATTCCCTTCATGCTCTGGGTAACAACATTTATGCGTTTGATTATGGCCCTTGAGAACAGGTAACCTACTATTACTATGAGTATACCAACCATGACAGTGAAGGTGTAAAGTTGTTTCTTAAGTACACGGTTTTCCTCAAAGACTTCTTTTCTAGGCGCTGTTGCAAACATAATCCAATCAAGATCCTTATTATACACGAGATATCCTATGTATTCCTCTCCACCAGATTCATAGTTAAGGAACCCTTGTCTCTGGAGCACGGCATCCCTGATGTAATTGTACTTGTTGTATAGCTGCATAGAACCCTTGTATTCGTCCTTTGGATAGTACAGGCACATGCCGTTGGAACTGAAAATGGCGAGGTAACCCGTCTTAAAATACCTTTCTTTCGCAGCTGCCTTTATCATGTTTTGCTCTAAATTTTTTACAAGCTGTTCTCTGACCAGATCTATCTTGGAATTTATCGAGTTGTATCCTATCTGAACCACCTTGGCAAAGCCCTTTGCCTCTGCCATTAGGTACATCTTGGCCTGATTTTCAAGCTGTGCCTTTGCTCTGTGCATACCCCATACTGTTACGATCACGAGCGGGATTATGCCCATTGCCAGAAAAAGTATGATAAGCTTTTCCTTTAGCCTAAACCTGATATTCATCACGTTCCTCCTTCTTTTCCTGAATCCCTTTGTTAGTGATTATACAACCCCTTTAAATATCCTGATATTCCTCTTATCGTTGAAGGCAAGACGTTCCATGCCATGTATGTCAAGTATCAAGGAGACCTTGCCGTTACCTAGTATGGTTGCCCCTGATGTTCCTTCAATCTTTCTGAAATTTTTATCAATGCTCTTGATAACAGCCTGGGATAGTCCCAGTATGTCATCCACGAGTACACCAAACCTGCTGGCAGTCCCCTGGAGCACAACCACGAATGCCTCTGTTGGATCTGTTTTTTCAGGTATTATGTTGAATAGTTCGTACAGTCTTACCAGTGGTATGTATTCGCCCCTTATGTCTATTAACTCTCCCTTTCCTTCAACCGTTTTTATGTCTTCACGCCCGGGTCTCAAGGATTTCTCGATAACAGACAAGGGAACGGTAAACACCTCCTTTCCAACCCTTACAGTCATACTGTCTATGATGGCCAGTGTGAGAGGGAAACGTACCCTGAAGACAGTACCCATGTCCTTGCTTGATATAACTTCGATAGAACCCCTTAGGTCCTCAATATTCTTCTTTACCACGTCCATTCCTACGCCACGACCCGATATTTCAGTTACCTTCTCGGCAGTTGAGAGCCCAGGTGCAAACATAAAGTTAAATATATCTTCCTCAGAGTACTGCTGGGATGCATCCGCTATACCCTTCTCAATGGCCTTGGCTAGTAACCTGTCTTTATCTATGCCCCTCCCGTCATCTGCTATTTCTATAAATATGGATCCCTCTTCTTGATATGCCTTCAGCCATATGGTCCCTGTCTCCGGTTTTCCCTTGGCTTTTCTCTCTTCCGGGGTTTCTATTCCGTGATCAATAGAGTTACGTATCATGTGTTTAAGAGGATCACCTATCTGTTCTACCACGTTCTTATCCAATTCAGTCTCGGTACCACTCATCTTCAGTTCAATTTTCTTACCCTGTTCAAAGGCAAGGTCCCTCACAAGGCGTCTGAACCTGTTGAATGTCCCTTCAACAGGTATCATACGGACTCTCATTACCTGCTCCTGTAGCTCTCTTGATACCCTCTCCAGGGCAGCAGAGGATGTCTCGAATGAACGGAAGAGCAGGGGATCTTTAATCGCCGTTGAAAACTGAACCATGCGTGCAACGCTTATCACCATCTCGCCAACGAGGTTTACCAGTTTATCCAGCTTCTCCGTGTCAACGCGAATTGTCTTTGATCTGACTACCTTCCTGCTGCGTGATTGTATCCTGGCCACATTTTCCACGATGTCCTTGGGGGCTTTGCCCTTTTCGACCAGTTGCTGACCTGTGGTCTTGTGTTCTCTCAATGCCTCTATGAGGTCTTCTTCTTTTATAATGCCTTTTTCTACTAGTATCTCCCCTATGGGTTTCTCCGCCAGGTCGAGATTACCACCATCTGTGTATTTCTCGGTTATGTCGTCTATGTGGATCTCATTTTCGTCCTCTACAAATATAAAGACGTTCTTCAGATTGGATAATGGCTGTTCTGTCCTGATTATGATCTCCCACCACATGTAGCAGTTCGTGGGTTTCAGCGCGTAGAAATCAGGTATCCCCTCTGTATGTGCATAAATCTCAACGATCTCTCCCATGTCGTACAGTTCATGCAACAGCATGAGGGGGTCCTGACCTGTCATGAATATATCGGGTCTAAAGCGCATTGATATCGCGAATACCCTTTCTTTCACCCCTCCGGGCACTACTTTTGTCTCAGAAGAAGATTCCTCAGCTTCATCTAACAAAGGAGATGCAAACCTTTTAAGGCGAGATGTTATGGATTGCATCTTGGCACTATCTATGTCCTCCTTGTTGATTGTGGCAGATATAAGACCCTTAAGGAAATCAACGCCTTCCAACAGGGATGTTATAAGATTTTTGGTTACCTTGAGTTCATTGTTTCTTACCTTGTCCAGTATATTTTCCAGGTTATGTGTAAAATTTGCCACATCCTCAAAGCCCACCATGCCTGCAGAACCCTTGATGGTATGCGCTGACCGGAATATACGGCCTATGTTATCCGCGTCTATATTGTCCGGGTCCTCTTCAAGACTTATAAGGCCTGCTTCCAGTTCCTTTATCTCCTCCTCACTCTCTTCCATAAACACCTGTATCAGTTCATCATTGGGCATAGTCTACCTCACGAACTTGCCAATAACATACATCAATTGATCTGGTCTGAAAGGTTTTACCAGCCATCCCGCTGCACCAGCCTTCTTGCCTTCCAGCTTCTTTTCTTCCTCTGACTCTGTTGTAAGGACCAGGATTGGAATGTATTTGAACGGAGTCTTTTTTACCTTCTTTATAAAGGTTATCCCGTCCATAACAGGCATGTTTATATCACTTATTATCATCTTTATACTTTGGCCGTTTTTCATTGCCTCTTTAAGCTTCTCAAGCCCGTCCTTGCCATCTTGTGCCTCTATTGTCTCGAACCCAAATTCCCTTAATGTAATATCGATTGATGTCCTGAGCGTTGGAGAGTCGTCAACAACTAGTATGTATCTTTTCATGCGATATTCTCCTCTAGCACATGCTCTAGGGCGGAGAGTTGGATGGCCTCTTTGACGGGTTTGCTAAGATTTTTCATGTAGAAACTGCCTGATTTCTCTGCGGTTTTCTTCAATGACAATAAGAGTTGCAGACCTGTAGTGTCTATCTCTTCAACGCCACTCAGATCGACAACGACGTTATTTGCCAGCTGTTCCAGCAAACCCTCCAGCCTTGAGTAGGTTGTCTCTATCTCTGTGACCGTGAGAGGGCCCTTTATAACAATGTTATTATTGTCGTCCCTGTAAATATCCATGGCTATGCCTTTGTTATAGGGAACAGCTTGTCCAGCTTTATCGCCTTAAAAAGCTCGTGGATGTTTTCCTGAATACCTTTAATTTCAAAAGATGCCTGTCTCTTGTTAAGTTCCTTAAAGAAAACAAGGATTTTACCTATACCGGAAGAACCTATTGAAGGAACCATCTTGAGGTTCATGGTTACCTTGGTGGGTGTCATCTGCAAGACCCTTGCAAGTTCTGACCTGAGTTCTTCAGCCGCCTTTGTATCTACATTGCCTGACACCTTTATTATCACTTGGCCATTATCCTGGCTAGTTTTAACCTGCATGTCTCCTCCTTGTCCTGGTGATATTCTCCCCAGGGGCATTGCTCTAGCACGTATCCATTGCATGTAAATACGTGCAAACGTATCTTACTTATCCCCTGTGACTATGTTACTTGAATATCGGATTTGTGTATGTCTATCTTTAACCTATAATCCTAATAACCGTGTGTATTACCAGTCGGCCTTAAACAGGATATTAACCGGTTATTATTAGTTACTTGAATGTAAGATTCGCATGATACTTAATACTCCATTGACACTAATTGTCATGAGATATATCTTTGGCCTAATAAACGAGGAGG
>QMLJ01000018.1 GCA_003643935.1 Deltaproteobacteria bacterium
CAAGGAGAGGGTAATATCCAGTTCATAACTCTGGACGAGTTTGTTGAGGAGAAACACCTAGACAGTGTAGACTTTATCAAGATGGACATCGAAGGTTCTGAGATTGAGGCCATCAATGGTTCTAGCAGGACCATAGCCAGATTCAAGCCTAAGCTCGCCATATCTATTTACCACAAAAAGGATGATATTATAAAGATCCCCGCGGTCATCAAGGGGATAGAGGGTGGTTACCACCTGTACCTTAGGCACTGCACACCGGGAATCAACGAGACAATCCTCTTTGCCAAGGTCCTCAAGTAAGCACTTGTCAACGATGTCTACCCATTAATGCAAGCAGAAGCGCTCTCAAAGGTTTAGGGTTCAGAGGATACATCATAAATGACCTGAGGTACAAAAGCTTTTCTTCCTTTCTGTCACCGCTTTTAGATGCGTTGACACCTTCATCATAATAGGTGTCTGCATAGAGTTTTCTGAACACCAGCCTAGGGAAAAGAAACCTTTCGTTAATAAGCTGCTTGTTCTTCCTCAGCAGAACCCTGCGGAAATATGGCCCAGATCTATGTTGACCACCTAAGGACAGACTGTTACTGCTTATATTAAACCTCGTGAGACATTTATCTATGTAACCGAATTCACATACGTAAGCCAACCTTAAGAAAAGGTCATAATCCTCTAGTATGGTAAACTGATCATCGAACCCACCTACACGTTTAAGGCAAGATGTACGGCACATAACAGTCGACAATATAATGAAGAGACGCATGGAAAGATACTTAAATATATCACCCTGTGGCATCTGCCTTCCCTTGTAAAAGGGAAAGGTCAACCCGTCCCTGATCACGAGGGGTTCAGAATACACCACGCCCACTGAAGGCCTTGTCTCGATATACTTAACGTATGTAAACAGGCGTCCTGGAAGAAATTCATCATCAGCATCCAGAAAGCTGATATACCTGCCTGCTGCAATAGATATACCGCTATTCCTTGCAGCAGCAGCCCCCCTGTTATCCTGGCATACTATCTTTAAAACATCCCCAACAGTCTTTTTGTAGCTTTCAAGGAGATCTTGCGTACCATCCGTGGAACCATCGTTAACAACTATTACTTCAAAACTGCAACCTTCCTGTGCAAAAACAGAATCAAGGCACCTGCTAATGGTCCTCTCTCCATTGTATACCGGTATAATAACACTTACGTCCATGGTATTCATCCTCCAGGTATAGTCAGCCTGAACATCATCAATAACACGTCCATCCTGAATGGATACAGGGCAAGGGAAGCCTTTAGCGCAGAAATTGCATCTTCATGCCGGTCCTGTTTTAGATACACCCTTGCCTTTTCCCTGTATACCTTTGACATCCTTTTCCTGTATACCCACCAGCCAAGCCTGTAATGGCTGAGCAAATGGGGCGCATGTATTCCCAGCACCTGTTCATACCTGAAAGGCGCTACCTCTTGCTTGGTCTTTGATACATTACCTGGGTGAAGTCTGTATATAACCAGGGGCTCGTTCACGTAACCCACCTTAAATCTTGACGCTATCCTCAGGAAAAGGTCATAGTCCTCGCCCTCAGAGGAAAGTGTCTCTGAGAACATCCCTATCTTGCTGAATATCTTCTTTCTGCACACCGCCATGGATGGCGCAATGAATGACTTGAGGAAAAGCCTGGGGAAGATATCACCAGAATGGCCTTTCAACCTTTTTCTCTGCAGCATGGTACCTTCTGAATCAATTCTGTCTATAGGCGTATATACCATTGCCATGTCAGGATGAGCATCAAGATAACTTACTGTTACCTCGAGTTTCCTGGGATGAAAGACATCGTCCTGGTCTAGAAATGCTACAAACTCACCCTTTGACAGCCTTATGCCCATGTTCCTCGCAGCTGATACACCCCTATTCTTCGTCTTTATATACCTGATACTCCTGATGTAAGGTAATAACACATCCTCTGTATTGTCTTCTGATCCATCGTTCACAACTATTAGCTCAAAATCCCTAAAGGTCTGATTAAGAACAGAATCAACAGCATCCTTAATAAAGGCCTCCCCGTTATAAACTGGTATGATTACACTGACCCTTGGTGTTTTATCCATGCTAGCTAGCTCCAACCACGGTCTCTATTACAGAGAGCATACGTCCTGCATTGGTCTCTAAGGAATACTCCATCTCTATCACTCTCCTTCCCTTGAGCCCCATCTCCCTTCTCTTGTCTGGCCGCTCAACGAGGATGGAAATCCTTTCCAGCCATTGTTTGTCATTACTTGCCCACAGTCCGTTTACGCCGTCTGAGACTATGTCCCTGTTCACCCCCACCGGCATGCATACAACAGGAAGTCCCACGGCCTGGTATTGAACTATCTTTAGTCCACATTTTCCCCATGACCACGGATCATCTATAAGTGGCATTATACCTATATCCATGTCTCTCAACTCATCCACCTCTGTCTCTGATGACCAGGGTACCTTTAAAACAGGCATCTTTTCACAATCAAAAAAATGCGAGCATATGATCTTAAGTTCTGTAGCAGGGTATCTCTCATGGATGGCATCAAATACATGTGCCATCTTCTCCACATAATGAAGACTACCTGTGTCACCTATCCAGCCTATTGTTATCTTGTCTTTCTTAACAGAATAATCCTTTAGCCTGTAACGGGCCAGATCGACAGAACTTGGAATAACAGTAACCTTGTGTTCGTCCACATGTTGAAGGCACTGATTCCTAAGAAACGTGTTCCCGGCAATCACATGGTCTGCATCCCTTATGGTACGTACAAAACGCCTGGTACGAGTGCTGGAATATGGTGATGAATAGGTAGAGTTATGGTACATTATAGCGTCGTCGAAGTCATAGATGATCTTACGTGCGAGCTTCCTTACCAGCATGTGTTCAGGCAAAGAAAACCTTTTTCTATGCAGAAAAACCAGGTCAAAGTCCTTTATCATTGAGTAGATTTGAATCTTTTCATTTAGGGATGACGGCAGAGGCCTTATCTCATCGTCAATGTCATGTTCACGCAAGTACGGGAGGTACTGCAGTATCCTGTATCTGCTGCTTGCAACGTCAAACCCCTGGATAAGGGCAAGCATCTTAATGCTCATGCCTTCACCCACTTACCTCTATGAGGGTCATAGACCTTTATCAATCGTGCCGGTGTACCTGCTATGAGCGAGTGTGCTGGAAATTCACCCCTCACAACTGAATTTGCACCAATCACTGATCCATCACCAATAGTCGTGCCTCCGAGGTAAACACAATTTACCCCGCCCCAACATCCCTTTCCTATCCTTACAGGTGCTATCCTGTCGATCCCCTGATCCCTTACAGGTCTTTTAATATCTTGGTAGGCATGGTTGTGGTCCATAATAACAGAGTTGGAGCCCAGAGCTGTATCATCGCCTATACTGACCTCGCCTGCGCATGTTATCCTGATGAACTGAAATAGGCTCACCCTATCACCTATATTTATCATGGGCCCACCAGGTATATGAATACCATTGGATCTTTCAATAATGTAAAGCCCACACATGTCCATTATGTCCACGTCATCACCTATACGAATCACCTCTTTTGGTACGGCATGATTCCCGGTCCTCAGAGAAGAAGGTATCACTATCCTGACACCTGAGCCGATTGACACCCTGTTACCCAGCGATACGTATCCTGCCCCCCTTATCCGAGCTGTAGATGCCAAGGAGACACTTTCCCCACATGAATATAAGCTTCTTTTGAGCAGCCACGAGCCAAACAAAGACGGAACAATCATTCGACCCTCGTCCACTTACCAAGTTCTCTGTCATATACCTTGACTACACGAGCAGGGTTACCCACGGCCACGGAGTAAGGAGGTATATCCTTTGCAATCACACTGTTTCCACCTATCATGCAGTGTTCCCCCACTGTAACACCTGGTAGCACAATGACATTGGCACCAAGCACTGTTCCTCTTCCAATGCGAATAGGAGCTTCTCCAGTAAGAGGTTGGTCCTTTATAGGCCTGGTGACATCCTCGTAGGAGTGAATGTAATCCTGTATAGTTACATTAGATGCAATGCCCACGTCATCTTCTATTGTTATATCCAATCTGGCTGCAATCCAGCACCTGAACCCTAGATGCACCCTGTTGCCTATCTTTACAATGGGCCTGCCCTTTATTTTCTCCTTTGCTGCCACATGTATGAGCGTGTCCTTGTGAATCACCACTTTATCTCCAATGGACACATACTCTGGATGAACGATCATAACACCCATGTCCACTACATTGCCTTTCCCGAATTCACTGCACCTTATGCCTAAAAGAAATGCATTTAATAAAACCTTTGGTGATCTCATAAAACACCCCTCCCATCAGAATCGCACTTGACCCATTGCCTTGAATCAAAATCATAGCGTTTCACCACCCGTGCCGGGACTCCTACTGCAACAGAATACGCTGGTATATCGTGTGTTACCACGGCGTTAGCCCCAATTACAGAATGCTCACCTATTTCTACCCCACCAAAAACACGCACATGCATACCAAGCCATGACCCTTTTCCAATCTTTATTGGATCTCCCTGCGTCATCTTCTGAAGCATAATAGGAACATCCGGGTCTTCATAGGTATGAGTGAAGTCTGTTATGCTAACATCGTTTCCAAGGCCTGCATAGTCACCTATATCCAGTTTGGAACGTACCATTATTGTAATGTTCTCGCTTGCTATCACATCATTTCCTATAGACACGCTAGGATTATCATGCTCGTTCAAGCAACATAGAATTATCCTGAATCCCTCTGCAAGACTCACGTTATCTCCTATCTTAACAGCAGGTTCACCTAAATATCTGCATTTATCATCTACATGTATCCTTCCCCTGTAGAGCCTAACCCCAGAGCCTATAGAAACCAGCTCTGGTCTATTTATGCTCAAAGCAGGATAAAAACGTACATGTGTACCAAGACTATAAAAAGTCCTGCCCCTTAATACCTTAAATAGACTATTGTATATCCTATTAAAGAACTTCATAAGTGTCCCTGACTCGCATTTACATATGGAGAAGTGAATTTGATTTCACTAATCACTCTGTGAACCATGCTTGATCCATTCTCTTTTCTCAAAATCGTAACGCCTCAATACCCTGGCAGGGTTTCCAGCAGCAACACTATACGGTGGAATATCGCGCGTTATAATAGAATTTGTACCAATCTGCACATGTTTGCCAATACTTACGCCAGGCTGTATAAAGGTATTGAACCCTATGTAACAACCCTCACCTATGATAATAGGGCCTTCAATAATTATAGGATTCTCTCTAACAGGTACTGAAGGATCTTTAAAATCGTGTCCAGTGTCGGCCATAAGCACGTTCTTACCTATCAGGGTACCATTTCCTATCTCTATGTAATCATGTGCATTTATAAACGTACCCGAGTTTATGGATACGCGATTACCTATACGGAGTGTTATCTTGTCCCTATCATCTCCCCAAGGCTTTGCATACATCTCAACTCCTTTTTTTATCCTGCACCTGTCACCTATAGATATGTTGTACGGAGATTCAAATATAACGCCCGGATCCCAGTGCACGTGTTTCCCATATTCCCTGAAGATAAGCCTATTCCTGGCGTTTACGAACACTCTCAAAAAGGCCCTGTATGAGGAATTCACCTTTCTCCTTAACAGGTCGTAGTAAAAATCCTGCAACAGTCTCTTATACGTTACCATCTCTCCTCCGAGTAGTATGTTTTTCTTTGCGATAATTTTCAACGATCCTAGTCACGTCTGCAAACACGTCCTCATGGGCCCTAAATACAGGCACCCTGCCTAACCCTGGCCTTGGTGTAGATCCATACAACCTTCTCATGGCCAGGCTCAGTGCAGAAGGGTCTGCTGATGGTATAACAAGTCCATCGCCTTTACCAATGTACATGGCCGCACCGTTTGATGCTGTTGTTATGACAGGAATACCAGATGCCAGTGCCTCAAGAACAGTCAACGAACATGCATCATAGTAGGTGGGATGAACAAGGCATTCACATGCAGGGTATACACGCTCCATGTCTTCGGCCCTACCGCCAAATACGAACACTCCCGAGAGGCCATAGAGCTTGACTTTCATCCTTGCATAGTAGGAATCACCCCCCAAGACCAAGACCCTACAAGGTAAGTCTCCAAGGTCTCTGCAAGCATCTATCAACACCCCAAGCCCCTTTAAGAGAAGATTGTTTGCAACAAACAGGAAGACAAAGTCATCTTCTCCAATGGAGTACCGCAGCCTGACTTCTTGCCTGTACTTGGCATTATAAGGAGAGAACCTCTTTGTATCAATACCGTTTGGAACGATATGAACCCTGTATTCTGGATAGTTGAACCACTTGATTATATCTCTTCTTACCATCTCAGATATGGCTATTATCTCTGGTTTAGCCACCTTGAATGTCCACCACTCGCATATCCTCTGGACCATGTCCTTAAGTGTAAGCATCCTAATGATAGCCATGAATTTCCTTATTAAACGGTCAGGATACCTCATCATGTCCTTTTCAAACCAAGCACGGTGAACACCCCCGTGGGGCTGGTATACATCAGAGTAAAGAGTATTACCTGCTGAGAAATGAACGTAGTCCCTCAAACTTCTTGCCCTTAGATAATGCATTATGGCAAAGCAAAGATGCCTTGCCCACCTGGGGAAGCGCATGCATGACACTCTATGCACCTTAATGGACGTATTCAATGGCATGGCTGATTTCATGCATATAACAGCAACATCATGACCTCTCTCTGCAAGAAAGTGTGAGAGGTCCCACAGGTACCTTTCAGCCCCCCCAACCTTTGGATCGAATTTCTCAATGCCAATGCACACCTTCAAGCGTAGAATCTCCTGATGCTGTCTGCTATGTATTCCACCTCGTCCTGTTCCAGCCACTGGTTCATGGGTAGGCTCAGTATCTCGGCGGAGCGCTTCTCTGTATTTTCCAGATCCCTGTAAACACATGAATTCTTAAAGGGATCCAACCTATGAAGTGGGACAGGATAGTGGATCATGGTTTCAATGCCTCTGTCTCTGAGGTATGACATAAGATTGTCCCTTTCACCAACTGCTGCCACGTATAGGTGATATGCATGCCTCGATCCATTGTCAAGCCTAGGACTTACCCTCCTCGCCTTTCCTAGTGCCTGGTCGTATTTCCTGGCAATACCTAGCCTTTTCTCTGTCCACCTATCCAGATAGCCTAACTTTACCCTGAGTACAGCTGCCTGTATCTCGTCAAGCCTTGAATTGTAGCCTACAACCGAATAATGATACCTGTCCTTCTGGCCGTAGTTCCTGAGCAAGAACAACCTTTCGTACAGAACCTTGTCATTTGTCACCACCATGCCTCCATCCCCGTAGCAGGAGAGGTTCTTGGTGGGATAAAAGCTGAAGGCAGCGACATCACCAAGGCTACCTGCAGGTCTAGCCTTGTAGAGTGCGCCATGCGCCTGGCATGCATCCTCTACAACGAACAGTCCGTGCTTTGAGGCCACAAGCCTTATCTTGTCCATGTCAGCACACTGGCCATAAAGGTGTACTGGTATGATGGCCCTTGTTCTTTTTGTCACTGCATCCTCGACACGCTGGGAATCCATAAGAAAGGAATCCTTTTCAATGTCCACGAACACCGGTGTTGCGCCTGTGTACAGAATTGCAAGCGCCGTTGCTGCAAAGGTATTGGCTACTGTAATGACCTCGTCTCCCGGTCCAATACCCAAAGATTTAAGCGCAAGAAAAAGGGCATCTGTACCTGATGCCACGCCAAGGGCATACCTTGAGGAACAGTACTTGGCAAATGCCTTCTCAAAGGAATCAAGTTCCTGTCCTAGTATGTATCTGCCTGAGACAAGCACCCTATGAAAGGCTGCTTCTATCTCGCTGGATATCCTAGAGGCCTCTCTAGTGAAATCAAAGAACGGAATCCTCATGGCCTGTCCCTGGGTCATGGGCCCAGTAATATTTCTTGTATTGCCTGTAAAATTCCACGGTCTTTTTTATACCAACTTCCATGGATGTGCTTGGTGACCACCCTACGAGCTTCTTTATCTTGGTGATGTCCGCGTAATAATCACCTGGTTCTACTTCGGCTCTTTCCTTCGTGAAATCGGTAAACCTGTAGGTACCTGAACCGGTCACCTTGACTATCTTCTCTGCAAGCTCCCTGAATGTAACAGGTATTCCAGTGCCCACGTTAAACACCTCACCGGCTGCATTCTTTGACATCACGGTCATAAGGAGACACTCTACAAGGTCCTCCACGTAAAGAAAATCCCTTCTTATCATCCCATCGCCAAAAACGGGGATTGCATCATTATCCATGGCCTTCCTTATGAACCAGTTAAACACCCCGTACTCATCGTGCATCATCTGGTGTCTCGGCCCGTATGTATTTGTAATCCTGAGACATACTGCAGGTATGTTATATACATTGTTGTATACCAAGATCATCTTCTCTGCAGCAAGGTTTGTCACGGCATATATCCCCTTAGGATTGGTTGGATGGTCCTCGTCTACCGGCAGTTTAACACTTGAGCCATACTCACCTCTCGTGCCGGAGTACACAACTATTGCATCCCTGTTATTGTGCCTGAGTGCCTCCATGAGCACGAGTGTACCGTGGCAATTTATCTCCAGATCCTGTACAGGGTTCCTCATTGAATCCACGTGGTTTACCTGTCCTGCAAGGTGAAAGATTATATCACGGCCCTTTACCAAATAGTTCATGGAGAGGCGGTTCCTCACGTCACTGAAGTTTACCTTAACCCTGTCCTTTACTGGCTCTATGTTAAACAGGTTGCCTCCCTGCCTTGGAAGCATATTGTCCACTATGGTGACATTAGCTCCGAGCTCAACAAGCTTTATGCAGAGGTTAGAGCCTATGAAACCTAGGCCTCCGGTGACAAGTATGTCCTTACCACGAAAAAAATCAGCGTAATCCACTCCCATTCCCTTCTTTAAGTCCTTTTTCCAGCTCCCACAGCTTGGCATACTTTACAAAGACATAGTACATGGTGGATACGGCAATCACAAGGCCTGCCATGCCATCCATGAATCCCCTCTTTAGCACGTACTCCTTTATGAACCTGAGGCCCGGTCTGAACATAAGATCCAGCCAAGAAAATCTCTTTCCTTTTTTTCTCATGTCTATTGCAGCCTGTTCAGAGTACGTGTTAATGGTATCTATCTGGTCTGCTATATCCCTGTAGTTGTAGTGATAGTAGAAATTTCTTAATTCACCTACCCTACCTTCCACTCTCACCTTTGCATGCAGATCTCCTTCGAACCTACCCCTTGACTTCTTGAATACCCTTATCTCGTAGTCAGGGACCCAGCCACCGTGCATTATCCACCTCCCCAGGTAAAATGTCCTCCTGTGGGCAATGTAGGCGTCGTACACGTCACCTTCCTGCATGAGCCTATCCTGTATCTCCTGGCCGAGTTCCTTTGATATCTCCTCGTCTGCATCTACAAATATCACCCAGTCATTACTTGCCTTTGATATGCAATAGTTATACTGGTCCCTGAACCCAGGCCATTTCCTTTGTTCGAATTTATCGGTGTACCTCTTTACAATATCGGGTGTTGCATCCGTGCTAAAGGAATCCACAACGATTATCTCCTGAACCCATGGGGCAATACTTTTTAATGCCCTCTCCACGGTCCTATCGTTATTGAAGGTTATCATGCATGCAGATATATCAACCATGTCCTAAAATGCCTGTATTCATATTGTTCTGTCCGTGGTCCGTTGTCCTTGATAAATATAAATGAGGTATAAGGTTTAAGGTACAAGGTCCAAGGTTTAAGGTACAAGGTATAAGGTTTAAGGTGCAAGGTATAAGGTAAAAGGTAAAATCGGTCTGTCTCACCCAACCTAAATCCTCCTTCTGTAATTTAACAACCTTATTGAGTAACATACAAGGTTTAAGGTACAGGGGAAAAAGATTAGTACCTGTTGCGACCCGTATCAGGCCTCCGGGTTTCCTTATACCTTGTACCCTATACCTTCCTATACCCTGCTTTTCCACGCACCTAACTCCTGGCGTCTTTCTTTTGCC
>QMLJ01000019.1 GCA_003643935.1 Deltaproteobacteria bacterium
CAATCGCTGATACCTCTTTGGTGGAAAGGATTAAGCAGGGAGACACACGTGCAATGGAGATGATTGTTGAACGTTATTCAAACAAGGTCTACAACTTGGCATATCACCTTACCAGGGATTCCACGGCTTCAGAGGAAATCATGCAAGATGTCTTTCTCACCGTTCTATCCAAGATACACACATTAAATAACAATGCATACTTTTCCACCTGGCTGTATCGGGTAACCACAAATGCGGCATATGCACATATGCGTTATCTCAGGAAAGACAAGAAAAACTTGGAAGACCTCCGCATAAAAGACCTGGGGGAAGATACCTCTCAGATCTATGACTGGTCAAGCCTTCCCGAAGATATATTGCTCTCGGATGAGAGCAAGCAGATTCTAAAAGATGCCATAGATTCACTACCAGAGCCTATGAGAATAGTTGTAGTTATGAAGGATGTTGAGGGTCTTAAGAATGAGGAGATAGCCAAAACCCTCGGGCTGAGCCTCCCGGCAGTTAAATCAAGGCTCCACAGGGGCAGGCTCCTGTTGAGAGAGAGATTGTCCAATTACTTTAAGAAGTATGCCACACCCAGGCCTGGAGGTGGATAAAATGAAATGTAGCCAGTGCATCGAATTGTTTGACGATTACATCGATGGTCTTCTTACAAGAGACACCATAGAGAAAATACAGGCCCACCTAAAAGAATGCAGCCATTGTAGAGTAATATTTCGTACATACTCACTTACCATCAGGCTTTCAAGAAGAGGTGAGACCTTCCGTACGTTGAGCGCAGAGAGGTTAAGAAGCCTGAAAGAGACAATAACAAGCAAGCTAAGGATGCAGAACAAAGATATATAAAATAAACTTAACTCAAGAAAATTTCTTTATTTCCCTATCCATGACCCACTCCACCACGGATGGTATCAGCCTGGATGCATAGAGAACAAATTTCCCGTTAAGTCCCGGGACAATTACTGGTTTTGACTTCAGCATACCATTTATCATGGCCTCGGCAACGTCATCAGGCGACATGACACCAGCGTTGCCAGATATAGCCTTTGTTTCCTCTGGTTTTATCTTATTCTCCATCTCAAGTTGTGGTGTGTCTGTGTCCGGTGGACATAAGATGGAAACATGTATATTGTACCTTTTCAGCTCGCTTCTCAATACCTGCGAGAAACCAAACACAGCGAACTTGGCGGGACAATATGCACTGTAACCAAACACACCCAGGAAACCAGCTATTGAAGATATGTTAACTATATGGCCGCCCCTTTCTTTCATCAATGGAACAAATGCCTTGCACATACCCACCACGCCAAAAAAATCGATATCCATAACCCTTTGGAAAACCTCGTACGGGATCTTCTCGAAATACCCGGGGTGAGATATGCCAGCACTGTTTATAATTATATCAGGTGCACCTATATCTGACCCATATTCTTTTGCAAACTCGCTGACCTTTTCCCAGTCGGAGACATCCACAGATCTATAATCCACCTTTTGATCCCTAGAGACCGCAGTGGACGAAATCTCACCCACTGCTTCCTGTAATACGTTCTCCCGCCTTGCAACTATGGTTATATCAGCACCTTCCCTGGCAAAGATCTTTGCTGCCGACTTTCCTATACCACTTGAACCACCGGTTATTATGACCTTTTTCCCGGTAAATTTCATTCTTTACCTCCTCCAATGCCAACAAGTTTCTTTGACATTACTATTACAATAATAATACCGAAAACCACACACCAAATGTTTATAAAGGCATTCAAGAGCAAGTCAAGGTAACCAGAACTATATATGCCGTTTCTTAAGTTGAAACTTATGTCTAGTATTCCAAGAAATACAAAGGCACCAGCTCCAGCAAGAGAGTATGTAATACCCCTAACATACCCCTTCATCAGAAGAATACCGGCTGTGATAAGGACAACGGACATGATAACATCAGCAACAGGGAATGAGAATTCATATGCAAAATAACACGGCGGGGGTTCCTTTGGTGCCAGGCCCACGGTAAAGAATAGCAACCAAAACGCCAGTGTGCCAAGGCCGGAGATAATCTCCAGCCAGCCAATCACCTTTATCTTGCCATCAACAACCATCATTTGGACCTCCTCCTCGAGAGGTTTTTCATGCCCTTCTTCTCATAGAGTGGAAGGATGTACCTGAAAATCCATGGTATGGTGAGTGCAAGCCTTGCCATTATTCCCTCGCTATAAGGGACACACACCTCAAGTTTTTTATTTGTTACTGCCCTGAACACGGCATCGGCGACATCTTCTGGTACAAGCGGCTTGTTTGCAAAGGCAACACCTGATACGCCGCACTTGGCCTCGTACTCAAGCATAGGGGTCTCTACAGAGTCAGGATTTATTATAGACACGTTTATTCCGTACTTCTTAAGCTCAAGATCCAGAGTAAGGCTGAAACCCCTTACGCCAAACTTGGTAGCAGTGTAAACAGATGAACCAGCCTCTGGTACGATACCCCCCAGGGAGCATATATTCACTATGTGTCCAAAACCCTGACGCTTCATAACTGGTATCACTTCCTTTGAGCCGGCAATAACAGAGAACAGATTTACCTCTATCTGATCCCTTATATCTCCATATGGAGAGTCATCTATATAATTCGGTCTTATGATGCCCGCATTGTTGATCATGACGTCTATCTTACCTTTATGTCTAAGCGCCTTGTCTATAAGGCCCTTTATATCATCGACATTTGTAACATCAGATGGCACAGCTAGGTGTTCAACGCCCAGTGTCTCCAGGAGTACATCCAGTCTTTCTTTACTTATGTCAGCCAGCACAAGACTTGCACCGGCAGAGGAAAACTTCCTTGCTATTGCAGATCCAATACCACCTGCTGCACCAGTGATTATAATGACCTTATCCTTCATCTCATTTCACCTCCACCAAGCTAACTGCAATAAATGCTATACCCACCTTTCCACTCAATCTAGACTAGGTCTTCAGTCCAGACCATTATCGTAGAAGAAAACCTCTACACCACGCCTCATGACATCCTCCAAAAAGGGATCAGGGTCTTCGAGGAGTCTTTCTGCAGAGTACACACCCCCAGGAACTGACTTAAACTTACCATTCAACTCCCAGAGTGCTGCTGTAACACAGGGTATAGAAGTTATGATCCCTATATGGCCGATATAAGTATATGTACGGTGAACAGTTTTGCCTTTGTCAAAACCATACACGTCCACTCTTCCTACTGACTTATCAAGTCCACCCGATGCAAATATACTCTCCATCTTGATGATAAACTTTGCAAATGCAGTACGCCTCTTGTGAGTATCAAAAAGACCGGTTGTCCTTAACGCTCTCAGAAGCAAAGGTATGTAAGCAGGCTGTACTCCCCCGTGCAAAGTCACCTCGGTCAAGCCCTTTAGGTTTCTCGGTATGGAAACGGATTCTGCATGACCAGTGTAATAGACCGGAAGATCCCCCATTGGGAACGGGAATCTTACAACTTTACGTCCACCGCCTGTAGGCACCTCAACCTCTTTCCCCCTTATGGTTTGAAGCGTGGTCCCATGAAATATATTAAACAGATGAGCCAGATTGGCAGCACCAACTGACTCGTTAGAACCTGCGGCCCAGTGTATGTTAATCCTCCTAGGTTGTTCCATGGAGTTATACCCTTTTCTGGCAAGCACCTGGGTAAGCCCCGGGGAATTGCCCCATCCAGTTAATATATGTATGCCCTTTTCCCTCGCATCCTTATCCATCTTCATGATGTCAAGGTATGCCTCGTAGTCATCACATATAGACACATAAGGCACGCCAGCTTCAAGCGCAGCAGCAACCATCCTTTTCTCAAAGAAGTAGAATGGCCCTACGAAGCCAAGACTTATGTCGTGATCTTTCATTGTCTTTACCAGCTGGGTGTGATCAGTTGCATCCAGTCTTATCGCAAGGAATCTCTCGTCCCTTTCTTCGGCCTCTTTCTTTGCCCTTTCAAGGTTGAGATCAGCTATTGTTACCAGGCTGACCTCCTTTTCCTTGGAAAGTTCATCAAGGGCATCAAGCGCCATGTCACCTGCACCACCAAGTAATAGGACCTTCATAGCTTTCCTCCTTTTTTGAAGTATAAATCAATATAGATTTAAGTATACTTATCTTATAAATCACAATAAGGCAACCAGTTATAACCCATAAACATACCCTGGAGATGGTCTTTTTATACCCCCGAATGAACTGCTTTTAGCAATTTAGCAATTGATTTATGTATCTATAATTGGTATATTCATATTTTACTGATATTAATTAACAAATTCGAGAGGGGGAATAAAAAGATTCCTTTATAACTAAATAAGTATGGAGGCTCTTAACCCTAACACATGGAAGCTCGTGTCAAATCAAGAAAAACAAAAAGCAATGGTGAACCGCTCAACATATGCCTTTTGACATACCGTGGAAACCCATCATGCGGGGGCCAGGGTATCTATATAAAGCATCTTAGCAAGGCATTAAGAGAAATTGGCCACAATGTAGACGTGGTATCAGGTCCGCCCTATCCAGAGCTGGAAGACGGTGTAACCCTGTACCGTATACCGAGTCTGGATCTGTACAACCCTGAAAATCTCTTCCGTATACCTACTCTTAGAGAATTAAAATCTCCAATCAACCTGCTCGAATGGCTTGATGTGTCGAGCGGAGGCTTTCCCGAACCGCTTACGTTCAGCATTAGGGCTTATAAGTTTTTCAAGCAAAGACATGGATACTATGACATAGTCCATGACAACCAGTGCCTTGCATATGGCATACTGAAGATAAAAGAGCTTGGTTACCCCACAGTTGCAACCATACATCATCCTATAACCGTTGATAGGCAAACAGAGATCAAGTCCGCCGATGTATGGTGGAAGAAGCTAAAGGTCATGAGGTGGTATTCATTCATAGGCATGCAGAAAAGAGTCTCTAGAAGAATGTCTCGTATAATAACCGTTTCGAATAGGTCAAAGCATGACATAAGCAGTGAGTTCAATATCCCACCAGGCAGGTTCAGGGTGGTAGCCAACGGTGTAAACACAGATATATTCCACCCACTTGATGGCATAAAACGTGATGAAAACCATATAATAGTCACCAACAGTGCTGATACTCCCTTAAAAGGACTCAAATACCTACTCGAAGCCATAGCGTCCATAAGGAGAAAAAGGCAGGATATAAAGTTAACCGTTATTGGCAAACCCAAAAAAGGCGGCGTTATTGAGAAACTTGTGAGGGAGCTGGGTATTTCATCACATGTACATTTCACTGGACGTATACGCGACGAAGAATTTTCCCACTACTATGCCACGGCAACCATGGCTGTTGTCCCATCACTGTACGAAGGCTTTGGTCTACCCGCCGGGGAAGCCATGGCTTGCAAGGTACCAGTTATCAGCACAATGGGCGGAGCCCTACCGGAAGTGGTAGGGGATGCAGGGATACTGGTACCCCCAGGGAATGCACGTGAGCTTGAAAAGGCTATACTTTACCTTCTGGATCACCCACAAGAAAGGTCAAGGCTTGCAGAAAAGGGCTATACCAGGGTCACGAATCATTTCACATGGACGAATGCTGCATTGAAACACGTGGAGGTCTATAAGGAGGCCATTAATGATTACGGTTGATTTCAGGAGATTTAGACTGAACCAGGGTGCAAGGGTCCTTGATGCAGGTTGTGGGGCAGGACGACACCTATCTGAGGCCTTCAGATACACAGGTGTAGACGTTGTCGGGGTTGACTTGAGACAAGAGGACCTTATAACCGCGAAAAACACACTCAAGATAATGGAAAAAGAAGGTGAGTCCGGTGGGGGTTCATGGCTTATTGCATCTGGTGATATAACCAATCTGCCTTTTGCTGATGAGACCTTTGACTGTGTTATATGTTCAGAAGTTCTTGAACATATACCTGAAGACACAAAGGCCATAAGAGAAATAGTAAGGGTCCTTAAGACGGGGAAATCACTGGCAGTGAGTGTACCGAGATTCTTTCCAGAACGTATATGCTGGGCGCTCTCCGAGTCCTATCATAACGAGGCGGGCGGACATGTGAGGATATACAAAAAAAAGGAGTTGATGAGACTTCTAGAGTCAGCAGGGACAAGGTGCGTGGCAGAGACAAATGCACATGCACTTCACAGCCCCTACTGGTGGCTCAAGTGCCTGGTTGGACATAAGAATGACGATTTCTGGCTGGTTAAGGCGTATCATAGGTTTCTTGTATGGGATATAATGAAAAAACCCTTATTGACAAGGATGCTAGAGAATATCTTGAACCCTTTCATCTCTAAAAGCATTGTCCTGTACCTAAAGAAAGGTGGTTGACATGGAACTAAACCTAACTAATAGCATAGTAACTACACCCGTTGACGTGGATCTTGTCGCATCATCAATAGCTAGCTTACAAAAGGAAGACGGAGAGATCCCCTGGCATTTGGGTGGAAAGACCGATCCCTGGGATCACGTTGAGTCTGCAATGGGATTGAGCATCGGTGGATACCTAAAGGAGGCAGAGCTAGCCTATGAATGGATGGCGAGGATGCAACTAGAAGACGGGAGTTGGTATTCATCTTACCGTGACGGCAGGGTAGAAGACTTTACAAGAGAAACAAACATGAGTTCCTACATAGCTGTAGGGGTCTTTCACCATTACCTGATAACAAAGGACTTGGCCTTTGTTAGGGATATGTGGCCAACAGTAAGCTCGGGCCTTGATTACGCAGTGGCACTGCAGGCAGATGAAGGAGAGATATACTGGGCACGTGACTGTTCAGGAAGGATCGATCCCATGGCACTCCTTACAGGTTGCAGTTCTATTTACATGAGTCTAAAATGCGGGCTGGAGATAGCATCACTCATGGGGATAAAGAGGCCTGAATGGGAACAGGCATTAAGGAAACTGGGCTCAGCAATAAAGTATAAGCAACACCTGTTTAACATGAGCAAGGCACGTTATTCAATGGACTGGTACTATCCAGTGATATGTGGAGCATTAACCGGCATGGATGCGGTGATGAGGATAAGGAGGCTGTGGGAGAATTTTGTAGTAGAGGGACTAGGTGTTAGGTGCGTATCAGACCAACCATGGGTAACCATTGCTGAGACATCGGAGCTTACCATAGCCCTTGCAAGCTCAGGCCTCAAGAAAAAGGCAGAGAAGGTATTCAGTTGGGTGCTGGATAAACGGTACGAGGATGGATTTTATTGGTGTGGTGTGACCTTTCCGGAAGGTGTGATCTGGCCTGAAGAAAAAATCACATGGACAGCGGCAGCAGTACTGATCGCGTTGGATACACTCTACGAGATAACACCTGCTGGTAGCCTGTTCAAGCATTCCTTCTGGCAATCCATAGAAGACATTACCCAAGAAAGACAATATAATTTATACCTTAGAGATCGTGAAAAGGCATCACTTGCACCGCTATTCCTTGAAGAGATAATAGAGTAAGGGCACATTGGTGTGAGGAGAGACCATCGTCCGTATCTCATCAAGAAATATAAGCTAAGGTTCGAAGACTGGTACGTGAAGCACTTCCTTGCACCCCAGTTCAAACACCTTGGAGAAGGCTACACCTTTTTCAAGCCATGGCACGTGGAGGTATTTGGAGAACCAGTAATAGTGGGCAATTATGCAAATGTAATTGCCACCAAGGACCAGAAAGTCAGGCTTACAATATGGTCGGAAAAGGACGATATCAAGGGAATAATCATAGGTGACTACTGTTTAATATGTCCTGGTGTGAGGATAAGCTCTGCCCGAAATATAAATATAGGTAACAGCTGCATGCTGGCGAGTTCAGTCTACATCACTGATGCTGACTGGCATGGCATATATGACAGGAGCTTGCCTGTGGGCAAGGCAAAGCCAGTTAACATAGGTGATAACGTTTGGATAGGTGACAGCGCAATTATCTGCAAGGGAGTAACCATTGGAGACAACAGTATAATCGGTGCAGGTGCCGTGGTCACGAGTGATATACCCCCGAACTCCATTGCAGCTGGCAATCCTGCAATGGTAATAAAAGAACTGGACAATAACGAAGAACTAAAGACAAGGGCCCACTGGTTTTCAGATTATGACGATCTACAGTTAAGGATAGACAAACTGGACAGAGAGAAGCTTGATGGAAACACGGTCTTCGACTGGTTGAGATCCCTTGTTTTACCTAGAAAAGGAGATTGACAGAAGTGAAAGTCGCACTGGTAGCACCTCCATACCCGCTTGAGGAGGCCCCTTCGCCTCCACTGGGCATCTGCTACATAGCATCAAGCCTCGAGGCTATGGGAGCAGAGGTAATACTTATTGATTATATTGTCTCCAGATATAGCAGGGAGAAGCTTACAAAGGAACTTGAGAGTTTCAGGCCTGATATAGTAGGTGTCACATCCGTGACCATGAACTTTCCCCAGGCCGTGGACATTGTCAAGACAACAAAGGCCTACGACCCATCCATAATAACCATGATGGGCGGTCCCCATGTCTCGTTTGATGCAATGAGTACATTAATAAAATATCCAGAGATTGATATCATAGTCATGGGGGAAGGCGAAAGAACAGTAATGGAGCTTATGCAATGCATACGCGAGAAAGACTCATGGAACAAGGTAGACGGCATTGCATTCAAGAAGGACGGGCAGGTAGTTATAACGAGGCCAAGAGAACTCATAAGGGATCTTGATTCTTTGCCTATGCCTGACAGGGACATACTGCCTGTTTCAAGATACCTAGCACTTGGTTTTCCGGTAAGCATAACAACAAGCAGAGGTTGTCCTTACCAGTGTATATTTTGCGTGGGAAGGCGCATGGTAGGCAACAGGATACGTGTAAGAACAGCGCCTCATGTAGCTGACGAGATAGAGCAGATCTTGTCTTATGACTTCCCTAGGATAAACATAGCAGACGACCTGTTTACAGCAAACAGAAAATGGGTCACAGAGCTATGTACCGAGATAAAAAAACGTGGCCTCAAATTCTCTTGGAGTGCCTTTGCCAGGGTGAATACAGTGGACCGTGAACTCTTGGAGACAATGAGGGAAGCAGGTTGTGATACCGTGAGTTTTGGAATAGAGTCAGGTAACCCAGAGATGCTCAAGAGGATAAAGAAGGGTATAACCTTAGAGCATGCAAGAAAGGCCGTAAAGGCATGCAAGGAGGCTGGTATAACCGCCCATGCCTCATTTATCGTGGGCCTTCCCGGCGAGACACGTGAGACACTAAGGGAGACCAGCGAATTTGCAGAGAGCCTGGATATCGCATACGGCTATCATTTTCTAGCACCATTCCCAGGGACCACGGTAAGGGATGAGATCGACAGATTCGACCTCGAGATACTCACGGATGACTGGTCGAGGTACGACGCTAACAGTGCCATTGTAAGGACGTCCAGCTTGAGCCCAGAAGAAATAAACGAATTTGTAGCCGAGTTCGAGAGGAAAAACCAAAAGGAATGGGAAGAGACAGAGAAAAGATGCTCTCAAGATGAATGCGGACCAGACGAGTACCTCAGGGTGGAAGGCTACAAGAAAATGCAGCTTGTCTATCGCGTCCTATCAGAAGACCTGATAGAGGGACACTCTACCTTCCCCATGGAAGAAATTCAAGGCCAATCCCCGGTGAAACTCCTGAGCCAAAAGATAGCGGGTATAACGGGAATGGACCAATCAACCGTGGAAAGGACAGTGGGATTATTCGTAGATAATGGATACATAAGGTCAAGGAAGGCAGGAAACAAGCTTGTCTGGTACTGGACGCATAACAAAAAGAGCGAGTCTGGCCCGCGTAGCAAGGCAGCTTGCTAGCCACTCATTACGCTTACCAGACGCTTACCATTAAGGCCTCTCTTATGGCTTGATCCTGCTCAGCACACCGAGGGTCTCTACCATTGGTAGCTCCATGAAGAGCCCAGATGCAAGTGCGAGTTTGTAGATCTCGTATGGGGCCTGTCCTCCCTTTGATGGATCGGGGAAAATATC
>QMLJ01000020.1 GCA_003643935.1 Deltaproteobacteria bacterium
CTTGATATTATGGATCTCAGTGTTATATATACCTTAAAATATTGATATTTAAATGATGAGGCTGAAGACGACATTATAAAAATGTTATAAGGGTCTCTAGAATTTTAGGAACACATGCAGGTTGATATTTTCTTATTTTATTTATTCAACGTGTAACTCTCGTGTCAGGCCCTGTATATAACACGCTTACGAGCAAGTATAACAACAAAGAGAGGGAGGTAGATTTGAGCCAGCATGTCACTACTGATACAGGGGGCGAGATAAAGTCCAGATCAATCCTTACAACATCCGAGCAGTCTTTCCTGGAAGACGGGGTAACAAGACCTACACCAAGGCCGAGACCAAAACCTTTCAAGCACTCACATATTCTAGGGGAGTTAGAGAAGGCAAGGCCTATAAAGCAAGAAGACCTTATTAACAAGATCAACTACCTGAATTTTATAGAGAGAGAGGTCTACATACACCTGAGAGACCAAAGGCAAGGTTCAGACCTGCTTATAACAGCCAGGCCAGAGCCCATTGTAAGCCAGAGGCCTATATTTAACATTACAGGGCAGTGTCCTCTGGAGGCCGGCCTTTACACTCCATTACACGTCATACTGCCCACAGATAGTTCCATGGTTATAGTGGACATAACACCTGGGTCCATAACAGCGGAGCATATCTCGTTTGAGCTTCCTGATAAAGGCTACGAGGTAAACACCAGGGAAATAAAGAGGCATGCATGCAAGGATATCGAGGTGGATATAAGACAGAATGCCTTTTACACCCATGGAAAACTGGTGGATTACAGCCCCAAGGGTATAAAGATATGGATTGAGGAAAAGGATTCATCTCCATTCACCTGGTTCAACGATGAGGCAGAGATCACGGTGACTGTGAGGAGAGGTGACAAGGCAATCCTGGCGATGAAGACAACATGTATACGCCATAGCCGTGATAGTCAAGCAATGGAGATGGTGCTGAAACCCGTGAAGGCAAGCATAACACAGTTCAGGGGAAGAAAGATACGTAATCCCAGGCATAAGATGGTCCCACCCCTTGAAGCAAGGTTTACGCATCCACTGTGTGGAACAGGCGTGGCAAGGGAAGTCTTTGACATAACGAGTTCCGGCTTCTCAGTGCTGGAAAACAAGGCCCATGCAGTGCTTGTACCGGGCCTTATAATACCGGAGTTGACCCTTGATTATGCCGGCGTACTAAAGCTTGAATGCATGGCACAGGTAATCTACACAAAGGAACACGACGAAGAGAATAACAGGTGCGGCCTTGCCATACTGGACATGGACCTGAATTCATACACGCACTTGGCAAACATACTTGAATCTTCCATTGAACCCAATGCACGCGTGTCGCCTGACATAGACCTCGATGCACTATGGGAATTTTTCTTTGAGACCGGCTTTGTCTACCCCAAGAAGTACAATTATGTGAGAAGATATAAAAAGGATCTGGTCAATATATACGCCAACCTTTACACCAAGCATCCAGAGATAGCCAGAAACTTTGTATACAAGAAGGACGGGCGGATATACGGCCATGTATCCCTGATACGTGCGTACGAAAAGGCATGGATGTTCCATCACCTGGCAGCAAGGCCACTAGACAACACCATGGGTGGGTTTGTTGTGATGAAACAAATAAATCATTTCTGTAACGAGTTATGCCGCATGCCATCTGCAAACCTGGATTATTTCATATGCTATTTTCGTCCTGAGAACAGGTTTCCTTACCTATTGTTCGGGGGCTATGCAAAGAAGCTTAGAAATCCTGCGATGTGTTCCCTAGATGAGTTCACTTACATGATTGTGTCATCCAAGGGCCCTGGGAAGGCGGATCTGCCCGATGACTGGATACTGAGAGATTTCTCGAATTCAGACCTGGAAGAGCTAGAACTATCTTACGAAAAAAAATCAGGCGGACTGCTTCTCAACATGCTTGGCGTCGGCAGAGATGTGAGGGGGAAAGAGGAACTTGAGAGACTTTACGAAAGACTGGGATTCCTCCGGAGGTGGCAGATGTATTCCTTGCTTCAAGATGAAGACCTCCGGGCAGTATTCGTTGTTAACCGGTCAAACATCTTACTTAACCTATCTGAGCTTCTTAACTGCATAAAAATAATCATTACAGACGAGAAAGACCTGCCATGGGATGTCCTCAAAGCAGTCATATGGAAACTCTCCAGTATGTACCCAATGGACAAGGTCCCTGTCATGATATTCCCTTCTACGTACGTGGAAGAGAAAAACCTTAAATTCGACCGTAAGAAATACATGCTGTGGATATATGATTCCCGCTACGTGAGCGAGTTCATGGAATTCATGCAGTCAAGATTCAAGATAAAGTACTGGTAGGGTCATGAACCGGCAGGTAACCCATAGTTCTAAACCATGGCCTTTGCCCTCGTATTAACGAGGGTATCCCAGTCTATAATGCGAGGGGGCACCGTAAGGCTTAGACTTCAAGGGAAATCAACATAGACTTTATATCTTCTACGCTTGGCTTAAGGGCTTTTTTCTTCGCCATAAGACAGTCTAAGTGGTAGTGTCCTGAGTATGCCCTTACCCCCAGGATGTCATACCATACACCTTGAACCTTACACCCTGCACCTTAAATCTTATACCTAAAACCTTTCGCCTTGTTTTTTTATTGACAAACAAATATAATTAGGTATTATGGTACTTAAATATCTAAATGGGATATATTTACATGAATAACATGCATATGCTCAATGTTTCAGATGCAACTGTACTAGCCATTCATGCATTGATAGTACTTGAGTTGAACAAAGGTAGACCTGTCTCAGCAAAGGCAATTGCAGCTAGATTGAACGTATCCCAGGCACACCTTGCAAAGGTACTTCAAAGACTATCGAAAGCCAAATTAGTACACTCTACGAGAGGTCCCAATGGGGGATTTGTTACATCCAAAGGTTCAGGGAATATTTCTCTGCTCGAGATCTACAGCCTAATAGATGGGACTCCTGTATCTTCAACTTCAGGCTGTTTGCTGGGCAAACCCAGGTGCAAAAGCAGGAGGTGTGTTGTAAGTGACTTTATAGAAGGCATTGCCAAGAGCGTAATGGACTTCCTGACCAGTACCCGGCTCTCCGACCTGGTAAGCTCGTGGGAATGATTCTTTAGGCGTCAGGAAAACCATGCGGTTTTATTTGTAGGCTGGGTTGAACTTTGGTGAAACCCAACGGGGAAACCAAAGCGGGAGACAGAAGGTAAGTCTAAGAAATGGGTAGTGGCAGATGGGTACACAAATGACCAAAAAAGGGATAAAGCTCTTTTGCCTGACGCCAGATGCCGCCAAGCAAAGATTGTTTAAAAGGGAATACTAACCATGAGATGGGATAAGGATGCTGAAAAGGAATTAAAAAAAGTGCCTTTTTTTGTCAGGGGCCTTGCCAGGAAAAAGGTCGAGGAGCATGCAAGGTCACTAGGACTGGAAGAAGTTAGCATGGAGTTGTTCATGGAGGCAGAAAACAGCTTCAAGGCCGTGATGGCAGGCAAATCAAGTGATGAACTCATGGCCATGATGCCACAGCCTAACAAGCCAGGGACATCCATGCTTATCATAGAGACATGCCAGCACGAAATGAGCAGATGTCCATACGTGCTTACCAATACCTGGGAAATAAGAGAGACCATTGAGAGATGGGCACAGCATGATGATATAAACGAGAGGTTGAGAAGGCGCGTAGAGTCTGACATCATCTTGTACCACAACAAGTTTCGCGTCTCCATATCTGCATGTCCTGATGGTTGCTCAAGGCCTCAGATAGCAGACATCGGGATCATTGCCTTTGTACGCCCCAGATTGAACATGGATACATGCACTGGCTGCGGCATATGCGTGGATGCATGCCCGGATAACGCCATACACGTGGAAAACAACATTGCATGTTTTGACAGGCAAAGGTGCCAGGGTTGTATCTCGTGCCGCGATGCATGTCCTATGGGAAGCATATCGTTATCCGATGTTGGGCTCAGGGTGCTCGCCGGAGGCAAGCTGGGACGCCACCCTAGGTTTGCTGACACGGTGGGCGAATTCAAGGATATAAAGGATGCCATGGAATTTATCTCAAAGGCAGTTAATGCGTATATAGAGGAGTCCAGCACCTCTGAGCGTTTTGCAGATTTTTGGGTACGTTCAAGGGCAGGATTAAACTTGGCACAGCAACAGGAAGCATAAGATAAAACAAGAAAGGAGAGAATCATGTTTTGTTACCAGTGTGAACAGACACTAAAAGGGAGCGGGTGTACCCAAAGGGGTATATGCGGAAAGGATCCGGATACCGCTGTATTGCAGGATCTCCTGATCTACGCTACCAAGGGGATATCCCAGTACGCGCACAGGGCAAGGAAACTCGGGGAATCGAGTAGAGACATAGATGTTTTCACTATAGAGGCACTATTCTCCACCATAACGAATGTGAACTTCGACCCTGAGAGGGTCAAGGACCTCATCATGGTTGCCTATGATAAGCTGGACAAGGCAAGGGCTATGTACGAGAACGCTTGTAAAAAGGCAAGGGTTGAGCCCGAAGATCTCGACGGGCCTGCCAGGTGGAGGCCTGAGAGCAGCATGCAAGGCCTTATCCGCCAGGGGGAGGACATAGGTATAGACAAGAGGAAAAAGGCCCTTGGAGACGACATAACTGGGCTTGAGGAACTACTCACATACGGCCTTAAGGGTGTTTCAGCCTACCTGGACCACGCACAGATACTGGGCAAGGAAGATGACAAGGCCTATGCCTTTATACACGAGGCCCTGGACTTTATTGCAGGGGACGGTTTAACCATTGATGATCTCGTTGGCATGTGCCTCAGGTGCGGTGAGGTCAACATAAAGGCAATGGAACTTCTTGACAGTGCCAATACCGGTACTTACGGTGACCCTGTACCCACAAAGGTAAGGATAGAACCTGTAAAGGGAAAGGCCATACTGGTCTCTGGTCACGACCTGAAGGACCTTGAAGAGATACTCAAGCAGACCCAGGGAAAGGGAATAAACGTGTACACGCACGGCGAGATGCTACCTGCCCACGGCTATCCAGGGCTCAAGAAGTATCCTCACCTGGTAGGTAACTACGGGGGCGCATGGCAGGACCAAAGAAGGGAGTTTGACAGATTCCCAGGTGCGATTCTCATGACAACAAACTGTATACAGAGACCCAAGAAAACCTATATGGACAGGATATTTACATCAGGCCTTGTTGCATGGCCCGGGGTATTGCACATAAAGAACCATGACTTTAGCCCTGTCATAGATGCAGCGCTGAAGGCAGAAGGCTTCAAGGAAGACGGCCCGGAAAAGTACATAACAGTGGGGTTTGGCCATGAAGCGGTGTTGAGTGTTGCGCCAAAGATCATTGACCTGGTAAAGAAAGACAAGATAAGACATTTCTTCCTGGTCGGGGGATGCGACGGTGCAAAGAGCGGGCGCAACTACTATACTGACTTTGCAAGGGCAGTACCTGAAGACTGCCTTATACTTACCCTTGCATGCGGAAAGTACAGATTCAACAAGCTGGACTTCGGGGAGATAGATGGCATACCAAGACTGCTCGATATAGGACAGTGTAATGATGCATACTCTGCAATAACCATTGCATCTGCACTTGCAGAGGCATTCAACACAGATGTAAACGGCCTCCCTCTATCCATGAACCTGAGCTGGTTTGAGCAAAAGGCAGTATGCATTCTACTCAGCCTCCTTTACCTCGGGGTTAAAAATATCAGACTTGGGCCGAGCCTACCGGCATTTGTCACCCCTGCCGTGTTAAACGTGCTCAAGGAAAATTTCAACCTCATGCCTAATTCAACAGTGGAGCAAGACATGGAGGCCATGCTGGCTGGAAACTAAGGTAAGGCGTCCTTGCAAACAGCAGATGGTAAACGTTAAGGAGAAGCTGGACTGGCTCATGCTCCATGAAACAAAAAGAACAAGAAAGGAGGACATTGACATGGACAAGGGAAGCCCCCCTCTCAGGCCGTTGGCACTTGGGAGTTTCAAGAGGATAGATGCAGAGCTCGGCCGCATCACCGGGAATTTCTGGAAGCTGGTGTGGAACAAGGAATCACCGGCTATTGACCAGAAGACAAAGTATTTACTCTCCCTTGCAAATGCAGTGGGCGCTCTCAGGTTCAGACAGGCGACAAGGGAGCTGGTAAAGGCCTATGCAATAGGTCTCACCGTGGCCGAGATGGACGAGTTGTTCACGCTCTTTGCCTGGAACCAGGGTATCGGCACCTTTGCATCAGAGATAGCATCATCACCTGTCTTTGCTGCCTATCAATTAATAAAGACAGAAGAAGCCAAGGGCAAAGAAAGGCAAGAGATCATGAAGAGGCTGGTCGAGAACTTTGGGGAGGACAATCCCGATGTAACTACAAAACCACCTCGCAGGTAATAACAGGCCATCTCTTATAAAGTTTCGTCTAAACTTGGCTTGTCCTGTAATACCATGTATCAGTGTTCATACCTGGCCTTGATCTCTCTCACAAAGGACTGGGCATCTTCTTCGGACTTTACTATGATCACAGGCCTCGAGCTAAAGGGTGCAAGGTCGACGCAACAGACCTCGCACCCCTCCACTACAAGTACCATGTCTGTATCTTCTGTTTGTGCTGGAACAAGCTCTATTGCATCACCAAGCTGTTCCTTAATGTACTCCACTGCCTTTACCCTGTCATAGTCAGGGTTACAGCCCCCACAGTACTTGAGACCAACCTTGACTTTCCCCATGGCTACTCTTCAACTATGCCACAGAGCTTCTTGGCAAGCCTTTGTTTCTGCTTCAGGTTCACCTGGCGTGATATCATTATCCTCTGTGCCTGTGGCGAACCTGCACCGTGCATGGATTCCGTGAGGTAACCTACTGCAGCGGTACCAAGTGTCATGTTTTCTATCAGCCTTAACATGCGTATCCTGTACTCGGTTGGTATATCGGACCTGCCCTTGTAATATTTATCCATCCACTTCCCTATATCCGACGATCTGAAATCCCTCTCCGAGGGTAGTGTTACCATAAGTCCTCCGGCTATGTCCTGGGCGAGCCTTGCTATCTCGAAAGGAAACCTGGTAACGTTCTGCTTGTGAACGTTTGCAAGCAATGTGTTTACATAGTAAGTCCCGCTTGGTTCCCTGTGCCCCTCCGAAGCGCATGCAATGGCACCGCAGTAAAGGGTCTCGTTCAGGTGATTCATCTCAATTATCTTGTCCTTTATGTGTGATGCCCTGTCCACGCCGTTGTACTCTGCTATTGTCTGTGCAGCACCTATAAGCACGTCTCCCAGCCCAACCTTGCATGAATAGCTCTGTCGGTGGTACGATGCGAACTGTTCAACGAGCTGGCCAGAGAAATCGTATTCCTTGTACATGAAGACCCTCTCCCACGGTACGAACACATCATCAAAGATCACAAGCGCCTCGAGGCCGCCAAAGTAAATATTTCCCCTGTCGATATCGCCTTGCTCAAGTTTCCTGGTGTCGCAGGACTGCCGACCAATCACATAGGTAATACCTTTTGCATCACTTGGCAGTGCAAAGCTTATGGCATAGTCCTTATCTTCTTCTCTCATGGTAATGGTTGGCATAACGATTATCTCGTGTGAATTGACCGCACCTGTCTGGTGCACCTTTGCTCCCCTTACAACTATGCCATCTGCCCTCTCCTCAACAACGCGGACGTAAAGGTCAGGATCCTTTTGCTGATGGGGTCTCAATGAGCGATCTCCTTTGGGATCTGTCATGGCACCACAGCATACAAGGTCCTTCTCCTGCACATACTTAAGGTACTCTATGAATCTCTTGTTGTAATCAGTACCGTACTTGGCATCTATGTCGTAAGTGGTCATGGAAAGGGCATTTAAAGTATCCATACCCACGCAACGCTGGAAACAACAGCCTGTGTACGCACCTAGCAGCCTACCCATCTTGCTCTTTTTAACGAGATCATCTATGCTCTGATGTATGTGCGTAAAACGGTTTATCTTTTTACCCGTAACATGGGATGTCGCTGTCATTATGTCCTCGTGCTCGGGCCTGTTTGCAAGCTCGTAGGTGGCGGCAACCGCCTTCATCGAAGGCCGGATTATGGGGTTATCCACCACGTTCTCAACCCTCTCACCAAACATGTACACGTTGAGGTTCAACCTTCTCAGGCTTTCTTCATACTCCTCGGCTGTCATCATGGTCATTCCCTCCTTTTAATTAATGCCCCGACCTTGCAACCGGGTTGATGTATTCATCTTAGTGATAATAGGCTTTACACACGACCTATTGCATTAAAAAAATGCATGATATATGCTCATGCCCCTTAGAATATGGAACAAAAAGCGTTTGTCAACACGAATGCCTGTTCATGTTGATTAGGCTTGCATATCTCTTTAATGTCAGGCCGGTACGATTACTTCTTCTTAAGATATTTCTTCAGATCCCTGTAATAATTTTGGTGAGGACCGATCATAATTAACTCGATTTTTTCTTCATTGAAGCGATATGCTAAAAGATACTGGATTGTTTTTATCTTGAATTTGTGTACAAAAACTTCTTTTAGATCACCTTTCTTCTCGGTTCCAATCTCGGGATTTTCAATCAACAGATTGATCTGCTCATCAAGTATTAATTTTTGTTCTTTACTAAACTTCCTTACCCTTTGTTCAAACAAACGGGATTGTAAGACCTTCACGTGTTATTATCCAAATCGGTATTCAGAATATTCACCTTGCTCTAATTCGGCCATACCAATCAATATTTCTTTGATTAAAGAATATGTAAGGTCAGGGTTCTCCTCGACACATTTACCAATCCTGGCCCAGTGTTCAATCTGACCTGTTACTGACCTTTTCTCAACCTTACTGTATATCTTGGCCTCTTTAACCAAGTCTTCTGAGACTCGAATTGCTGAAGTCATAATATAACCCTCCCTCTATAGGTAGTAACATTAATACAATATATTGCATAATGCAACAAGAAATCGAGATATGTGTATGCAAGGTCAATATGCCATCTCGAAAGGATATCTCATGCACCATCAAGACCTGTATGCTCGTGTTCAGAGAACCACGAGGATGGGTCGGTAAGGTACAGCTTCAGGTCTGAAAGCAGGGCATAATGTCCCTTTTCCTCCAGGATCATCTGCCTTATGAATTCTCTTTCTTCTTCATCCTCGGCATCTTCCATCTGACGCTCGTAGAACCTTACGCTCTTGAGTTCCAGGTCAAGGCCTATGTCCACGGCCTCGATGTCTGTTGCGGTTGCCTTCGTATCCTTCCCGTACTTCTCTGCTAGATCACTAAATACGGACTTAACGTCCTTCTTGTCCAACTTGAGATCTTTCCACTCCCTGGTGAACACCTTTTTACCCTTGATGGAACTGTAAATCTTTTTTATACGCTCCATGTGCTTTCCTTCGTCTTCTTTAAGCCCTGCAAATATGTCTCTACCCAGCTTGTTCTCGGCTGTCTTAAGAGCCTTCTCATAGTAGGCCATTCCCTTCTCCTCCATGTCAAGTGCTGTCGAGAGCATCATGAGCGTCCTGTCATATTCTTGAACCATGCTTTACCTCTAATTTTTCCGGGCCGGCCCAAGGCCGGCCCCATTTACAAAGTCAGGGTTTCCACACCTTCCAGACCTTTCCCACAAGGTCAGGCCCAACCTTGAGCGTGGTGCCACCCGGCTCCCAGCCTGAAGGTGTGGCCTCAGCCCCTTTTGCTTCTCTTACGAGCTGGAACGCCTTTATCTGCCTTATGGCCTCTTCCACCTTCCTACCCACTGCAGGAGTGAGTACCTCCATTGCCTGGACAACGCCGTCCGGGTCTATTATGAACCTGCCTCTC
>QMLJ01000021.1 GCA_003643935.1 Deltaproteobacteria bacterium
GCCCTCGGCTATGCCAACATCGTAAAACCTATCAGGGAATGTGTGCGCGAATCTCTTCAGTCCCGTGCCTGACGTCATGGCTGCGCTTACGGCAATCACCCTGGGATTTTTAGATGCAAGCTCTACTAATGTATCCCCAAATACTTGGGAGTAAGTTCTTCCGTTTACTTTTGCCTCAGACTCCCCGTTTATCAGGTTAAACTTCCCAACCCCGTGGTAATGCTCGGGATTACGTTGTGCGGGCTTGTACCCATGTCCCTTTTCAGTATGCACGTGTATGATTATCGGTCCCTTCATCATGGATACGTTTTTAAAGGTCTCCACCAGATGTGATATGTTATGCCCATCAATTGGGCCTAGGTAGCGCAGGCCCATCTCTTCAAACAACACACCAGGGGCAATCATTCCCTTGAGGTTGTTTTCAATATACTTAACCATGCTAAATATTCTATCTCCAATGACAGGTAGCCTCCTGATCCCTGTCTTGACCTCTTCCTTAAGATCCCTCACTGTCTTTGATGTCATTATCCTGCTAAGGTAATCGGCGAGCGCTCCCACTGTGGAAGATATTGACATCTTGTTGTCGTTAAGTACCACGATAAGATTCTGTTCCCTCTTCCCCACAAAGTTAAGGCCCTCAAAGGTAAGACCGTTGGAAAGAGACCCGTCTCCTATTACTGCAATTACCTTATTGGGATTACCGGCAAGCCTCATTGCCTCGCACAGGCCACTTGCCGCGGATATGGCATTACCAACATGACCAGAAACAAAGGTATCGTAGAGACTCTCGTTCGGGTTAATAAATGGGCTTAATCCCCCATACTGTCTCAACGTGGAAAATCTCTCTCTCCTCCCAGTCACTATCTTATGTGCATATGCCTGGTGGCCAACATCCCACACTATCTTGTCAAGGGGTGTATTAAATACATAGTGAAGAGCTAATGTCAGCTCCACCGCGCCCAGGCTGGATGCAAGGTGCCCACCCGTCCGGCTTACGTTCTCCAGGATAAAAGCCCTTAACTCCTTTGCAAGTTCATCCAGTTCAGCCATGCTTAGCCTTTTCAGGTCCTCGGGCGTCTCTATGGTCTCCAATATACCCGGCATGTTAACAGATCCTCCCCAAGAGGTCCCTTGCCAGTTTCCTCAAGGTACCTGCCGCAGGTGATGTCATGTATGAGATGGAATCAACGGCACTTCCTGTTCTTTCCTCTGCCCATTTTCTCGCAGCATCCATGCCCAGCACCCTTACTATGGTCGCCTTTTTTTTAAGCATATCACCTCCAACAGTCTTGCCCATGACATCCTCTGTAGAGGTGATGTCTAGTATATCATCTATCGCCTGGAAGGCCAAACCGAGTTCCCTACCGTAATGCCTAAGGGAAGTAATCTCCCTTTGCCCTGCACCGGCAATCCTCGACCCGGCATATGCTGACAGTTCAAACAGCCTCGATGTCTTGTTAAGGTATATCTGTTCAACGTCATTTAATGTAACATCCTTTGCTTCAGCCATTATATCTTTATACTCTCCAAGTACCAGGCCTCCCACACCACACATATCTCCTATTGCCCTAAGGAGATCCATCTTTATCTCCGTTGCATAGCCCGAGGCGAACACAGTCTCTATGGCAAGAAAGATCAGGCTATCCCCGGCGAGTATAGCAGTAGGCTCACCGAATTTGCTGTGGCATGTAGGCATACCCCTCCTCATGTCATCGTTATCTATTGCAGGGAGATCATCATGAATAAGGCTGAACGTGTGGATCATCTCTATTGCAAGACCGGCATAAAGTGTATCTTCGGCCTGTCCTCCTGCTGACTCGCAACTTAGCATGGTAATGAGGGGCCTAAGCCGTTTACCAGGCGAAGTCATACTATAGGCGCATGCCTTATACAGCCCTGTCCCATTATCATGTTCCAAAAGGAATGTATTCAAAAAGTCTTCAAAAAGCCTTTTCTTTTGGCCAAGGTCATTGTGCAAGCTCAAATCCAGCCCCTTAGATGATGTATAAAGATAAAAATACCACTTAAGGCCTAGGCTATCAAGATCCAAGCAGGCCTGTATGTTAAATAGAGCCTTATAAGGCTTGTTTGCACATTGCCAATAAAAAGACGTATGCCTACAAATTTAAGGCTGTGAAATGTCAACCTCTCTTGCCAAGTAAATAGCCTCTTCAGGACATATATCTGTACATAGGTTGCAGCTAACGCAGGCCTTTGAATCCTTCAGGTACGCGTGGACAGAAAAGCTATTTGGAAAATCCTCTGGCTTTGTGAGTGCCAGGCATCCAAAGGGACATATATCCTCGCACATGCTGCATGCGCTGCACAGGGAGCGTATCACAACAGGTTTCGGCCACAGGGATCTCTTCAAAATTTTTGTTGGCCTCAGCCTAGGATCCAGGACAGCGCCTTCCACCGGACATACCCTGCCACATGCACCGCAATCAATGCACCTTGACTGGTCTATACTGTGTTGTGCCTTCCTGCTCCCTGATATCGCACCCGTGGGACACACCCTCACGCAGGCCCCGCAGCCAATGCAGATATCAGTTATGGAATATGGCATGGGAAACTCGCCTTGTTGATTTCAATAGCATGACATCATACCTAGGACATTGTAAAAATACTTACAGGCGGTATACCTCTTCGCCCCATATCTTTACCCAGTTCCTCTCCAGTATCCTAGCCGCATCATCAAGCTTATCCACTTCCATGACTATTATGGGTTTTGATGCCCTGCCTATATAGGGGTACATGGTAATGACGTTTATGTTCGCATCCTTAAGAGGCCTAAGCACTGCATTCAAACCACCGGGATGATCAGGCACCTCAACTGCCAGCACATCGGAAGTCTCACATTCAAGTCCCTTTAGTTTCAATGCATAGATCGCTTTCTTGGGATCGTCCACCACGATATATATCACAGAGAGATCAGGTGAATCCATCTTCACGGATATTGCCCTTATATTTACGCCCTCCTGTCCGAGCACGTCACTCAGAAAGGAGAGTTTACCCGACACACTTTCAATCTTAATAGAAATCTGCTTAATACCAGCCATATATCACAACTCCTTTGAAGCAAGACTGCTACCAATCTTCAATGCCTCTATATTTTTGTCTTTGAACTTTGCCTTCTCCTTGCCGAGGATTTCTTCCATGTTATCGATTATCGTGGAAAGCTTCACAAGGTGTGTCCTTTCTATAAAGGCGCCAAGCATCACCATGTTGGCATATCTCACGCCGACGCTTTCTTCAGCAACGTCTGTTGCGGGTAATTCCACCACATCTATGTCACCCCGGAGTGGTCTTTCTGTGACCAGGCTTGTATTTATAAAGATCTCCCCACCCGAGGCGCATAGGTTCTGCAATCTCAACAGGGAGAGGTTGTCCATTATAACAAGGTAATCTGGAGAAGAAGATACCGGGGATGCTATCTCCTCGTCTGATATTGCAATGGTGCAGGAAGCCACTCCGCCTCGCATCTCTGCACCATAAGACGGCAGGTAGGTTACTTCCCAGCCTTCCTTCATGGCAGCCCACGCCAGGCATATGCCTGAAAACAAAACGCCCTGCCCGCCTATGCCACTCATCATTGTCTTGGTCAGCATCTCAATCCTACCCCTTGGGCTTCTTTGTCACGTCCTTTAATACACCTATAGGAAATTCCCTTTCCATCCTGGTCTCCAAAAGCTTGAAAGCTTCAACAGGTGTTACTTTCCAGTTTGTAGGGCATGGAGATAGGCACTCAACGAGCGAATAACCAAGTCCTGCCATCTGTACCTCAAAGGCCTTTTTTATGGATCTCTTTGCAGCAAGAATCTTTGCCGGGGTTGCAAGGGAATGTCTTGCCACAAAGGCAGCTCCTTTAAGGGTTGCAATTATATCTGTTATCATAAGCGGGTACCCTTCAACATCTGGCCTTCTTCCCATGGGCGAGGTGGTTGTCTTTTGACCCAGCATGGTGGTGGGCGCCATTTGGCCACCAGTCATGCCGTACACTGCATTGTTAACAAATATGGAGGTTATGCATTCCCCCCTGTTTGCTGCATGTAGAGTCTCGGCCGTGCCAATTGCGGCCATATCTCCATCACCCTGATAGGTAAAGATAATCTTGTCGGGCTGTGCCCTCTTGAACCCGGTACCTACTGCACAACCCCTACCATGAGCGGATTCACACATGTCCACATCAAAGTAATTATAGGCAAGCACTGCACATCCTGCAGGGGGTATACCGATAACCTTGTCCCTTATGCCAAGCTCATCTATCACCTCTGCAATAAGGCGATGAATTATGGAATGTCCGCACCCGGGGCAATAGTGGAACGGCGCATCCTTGAGGCTTTTAGGCTTTGCGTAAACCTTCTTCATACTATAACTCCTTTTGAACCCAGTAGCGGCCTATAATCCTCGATATCTCCATGGGAGAAGGGACCTCACCTCCTGGCCTGCCATAAAAAACGCACTTAGAGCTATCCTCCAACACAAGTCTAACATCATCGACCATCTGTCCGGTATTCATCTCGAATACGAGAAACAACCTGGCGTTTTTGGCAACAGACTTGATTGCCTCATCTGGAAACGGCCACAAGGTCATCGGCCTTAAGAGACCTACTGCAAGGCCCTCCTTCCTGGAACGCTTTACCGCCCCCTTTGCTATCCTGGCAGCAGTACCATAAGCAACCACGACCAGCTTGGCGTCATCGGTCATAAACTCTTCCCACAAGGGGAGTTCCTTACGCATGAGATCATATTTTCTCTTCAGTTTCCAGTTATGTGCCTCCATCTCTCGTGTATCCAAGATCAAAGAACGGATTATCCTAGATGGCCTACCCTTTGCGCCATCCAGCACGTAATCCTTTGGAGGAAGTTTCACCTTGTTTTTTTTATTGAGCACAATAGGTTCCATAATCTGGCCCAACATGCCATCGCCCAGTATCAAAACAGGTGTCCTGTATATATCTGCAACGTCAAATGCATGCATTGTCAAGTCATACAGCTCCTGTACTGATGCAGGCGCAAAAACAGGCGTCCTGTAGTCTCCATGGCCTCCCCCACGCGTTGCCTGGTAGTAATCCCCTTGGCTTGGGGCTATGTTGCCCAGGCCTGGGCCGCCTCTCATTATGTTTACAATTACTGCCGGAAGTTCGTCGGCCGCTATAAAAGAAATACCTTCCTGCTTCAGGCTTATGCCCGGGGACGAGGAGCTAGTCATTGCACGCACCCCCGAAGCAGCCGCGCCCAGGACCATGTTTATGGACGCAGTCTCACTCTCCCCTTGGACAAAGACACCCCCTACCTCGGCCATCCTCTTTGCCATGTATTCTGTCAGCTCATTCTGAGGTGTTATTGGATAGCCAAAGTAACACCTGCACCCTGCCTGCACTGCGGCTTCACCCAGGGCATTCGTACCTTTCATCAAAACCTTATTTGTCACGATAAACCTCTATTGCTATCTCAGGGCATACGATCGCACACAGTGCGCATGCCTTGCATGTCTTAGGAACAAACTCGGCAGGGTGATACCCCTTATGATTCAACCCTTTCGAGATCCGTATTGCTTTATCGGGACACACGTTAATGCATAACTCGCATGCCTTGCATAGATTCTGATCAATCTTTATCATTCCATTGGCTGCCATCTCTCTAGTTAACCATCCTATCTCTGAAAGATTGATGATTATAACATCAAGGGTAGTTTATATACAAGAGGTTTTTAGGGGTTAACATCTATAAGCACTGCCTACACAATACCAGTAAGCGCCCAGATAATACATTTAGGGATAGCTCGCGTTAAAGGCATTTAGCTTAATTTAATGGATAGTTACAACCTAGTCTTGGTTGCAGGACTAATCATCCAGGAAATCAAGCCAATCTAAGTACTTTTTATTTCTACCCTTTACAACGTCAAAAAAAGCATCCTGTAGCCTGGTTGTAATAGGGCCTGGCCTGCCATCTCCTATGATACGATCATCTATTTCCCTTATGGGTGTAATCTCTGCAGCGGTGCCTGTGAAGAAGACTTCGTCTGCCGTATACAGGGCATCCCTCGGGAAAAGGTCTTCTTTTACACCATAACCCATGTCAGAAGCGAGCTTTATGACCGTGTCCCTTGTTATACCCGGTAGCACCGATGTAAGAGGGGGTGTTGTCAGGACGCCGTCCCTTGCATAAAATATGTTTTCCCCGCTACCCTCGGCTACATAGCCTAGGTGATCAAGCATCAATGCCTCGTCGTAACCAGCAAGCGTCACCTCTCTCTTTGCCAAGATGGAATTTACATAATTGCCGCTCACCTTTGCCTTTGTCATCATTATATTCGGGTGATGCCTTGTAAAGGAAGATGTCTTTACCCTTATCCCCTTTGCCAAGGCCTCGTCCCCAAGGTATGCCCCCCACTCCCAGCATATTATGGAGACCCTTATTGGATTATCCCCCGGATGCACCCCCATGTTGCCATCACCTATGAAGACAATCGGCCTTATGTATGCCTCCTTAAGACCATTCGCCTTTAGTGTATCCTTTGCAGCGTCTATTATCTCTTGCTCAGTGAAGGGTATATCCATCAAGTATATCCTTGCCGAATCAAAAAGCCTTTTTGTATGATCAACATGCCTGAAAATGGCAGACCTGCCATTTTCGCACAAATAGCACCTTATCCCCTCAAAGGCTGCAAGCCCGTAATGTATGCTGTGGGAGAGTATGTGTATATTTGCATCATCCCATGCAACGAGCTCCCCATCCATCCATATCTTATCCATCTTCTTAACCATGTCAGATTTCCCCTCTGATTCTAGTAATATAAAATACTGATCAAGAATAATAAGTTATAGGACAAGTATTTGTCAAATGATTATGTTAAAGCTCCCTGCATATGGCCTTGACTTAAAGGACGCAAATGTCATTCCTTGAACTTGTTTTCCAGTTCCTGGAACTGTGGTAGCTTGATGGCCTCGTACATTGCATAGCTCTGTATGGGGTAGCGCGTACCTGCCCTGTGGGTAGCCTCGAGGCCTGCGAGAAGACCATCCACTTGAGAGGCAGGCATGGAAAAGGCCATCTCGTGGTCCTGGCAAAGGCCAACGACCCTTTCGCCCCTCCCAGGGTGAACAAGATATGCCCTGCTTTCCTTCAACGGCCATATGATTTCGTTGGTACAGCTGAATCCCAGGTTTGTCTCCGATGTTACTACACCGCCATACCTGTATATGTAACCCTGGGCAAGCCTAGACATCTGCGCCGGGTCACCGTAGATCACTATGACCTCTGGATCCAAGGCACTCTTACCAAGTGGAGAGATATATATCTTGTCCCATGAACCCATATCCATGGTCTTAAACCTCTCTATGGTCTTTATGGCGGCATCCCTTGTTTCAAAGTAAGACATGCTCATAAAAAAATCTATCAGAGGATCAATGCCATCCAGGCTCTTGCAGCCGAAACCAAGCATCGCAGGCACACAGCCAATGTCATCGCATGTAAGGCCTACTGCCCAGCCCCATCGCCTGGAAAGCGTCTCTGCCTGGCATACAGCCACCTTGATACCGAAGTCCTTTGGTCTTCTCGTCTTTTTTGGAAAGTCTTCATCTTTACCAAGAAACCTGATACCCAGAGGATACGTGTTGATATGCAGCAGGCTATTTAACCTTTTTTCGACATCTTTCCAGTCTACCTTTCCCATAATTCTCTCCTTCTGCTAATCCTTGTTCTCAAGTGCATCCAATATGATTTCCACTGCCATGCTTGCACATGTACCTACAAGTGTTGAGCAGACATCTATCATGCCGGAGTTGAATGCGGCCTTGAGATCTTCCTTTTTGTAAAGGTCATAAGTCCTGCCCATGAGTCTTTGTTGTATATCGTAGCATCTGCACGATCCGTACTTGTCCACAAACCTGTCGTGAAGTTCTTTTACCATGAGATAGGCCTGCATAGGCTTAAGCACATCTTCAAAGTCCTTTTTCTCCCTGCCGAACATGAAACCTATCACCAGGGATGCACCAACAAGAGCTCCGCAGGAACCATCCCCTGTGAGTCCCAGACCATCGGCAAGTCCACTGGCACACTTGAACACATCATCGTTCCATGTACCCAGGGTATCAAATATACCTGCCATGGTTGTCTGGGCACAGCCAGTACATTTTATCTCGTAGGCCTTTGCATAATCAAAGGCCTTTTTCAGCTTGTCTTCCCTTGACTCATCCATAAACCACCTCCGTGACATTCAATAGACACAAAAACAGGTCCTTTGCATACAGTGACAAGGTACTTATCATCCCTGTTTAAGGGAATAGTTCCTGCATTGGCTCTTTTTGCTCCCTAGCCTTTTTACTTACAATCTAGTCACCGCTCTTACCAGGTAAGGGCTCAGGCAAAATATCATGATTCTATTATCTTTGCCGCGTTCTCACCAAGCACAGCGTCTATTTCTTCCTTCGTAAACTTAAGTCCGTCAGGTGCATTCTCCGGGAGGTTCTTTATCATCTCAAGCCAGTCTTTCATTGGTATTACGGCCTCCAGTATAGGGTTATCCGTACCCCAGAGAAACTTCTCTGCAGTTGCCTCATCAAAGGCATCCCTCATCATGTGGCAAAATTCCGAGAAATTCCTCTTCGCTGTTACCTGATGACCTGAGAAATCGGCATATAGCGTGGTTGCCTTTGCCGCGATGATGTTCACAAACTCGCGCCACCAGCAGAAGCTCATGTGCGCACCTATGACCGTAAGCTTCGGGAAATCGCTCACAATGGTATCCAGGAATATGGGCCGTGCATACTTACTCTTAAGGGGCTTGGAGATCGGACCCATGTGGCTGAGCAGAGGTATTCCCAGCGATTGAGCCTTTTCCAAAACCTTGTAAGATTCCTCGCTGTCAGGATAAAACCCAGATGTGGGATGGTACTTAAGACCCCTACAACCATAGTCATTGACGGCCCTGTCTAGTATGTCCACGGCACCCGGCCTCCTGGGATCAACCCCTGCGAATGCCACTACCCTGTCCGGATATTTCTTTGCAATGGAGCCGTAGAACTGGTTTATCTCGTCCACAGTTTTCCTTGCCTCTCCAATGCCATAGCCCCAGTCAAGGGCCATTATAAAGGCCTTGTCCACTCCGGATGCATCCATGTTCGCTATCAACTTGGACCCGTCTGGATCCATCATGGGATCCATGACATTTTTCTTTACCTCGTCAACGCTTGGTGAGCCCAGGTTGTTCTTCCTGAAAAAATCTATAACTATCTTGGCCAGTTCATCCCAGTAACTATCCGGGACAATGTCCCATGTCCACACATGGCAATGTGCATCTATAATCATTTTCCCTCCTCCTTTCTCTTAAATCCTTTTATTGCTTTTTTATCCTTTCCTGCTCCATTCTCCTGAGTTCTTTTTTCATGATCTTACCCGTCATTGTCCTGGGAAGATCCTCCACGAACTCAATCACCTCCGGTATCTTGTACTTTGCAAGCTTGTCCTTCAGGTATTCCTTCACCTCTTCCTCTGTAAGTGCTCCAGGCTCGGTGGGTATGATAAACGCCTTCACCCTTTCTCCCAAGGCCTCGTCAGGCGTACCTATGACAGCCACATCCCTGACCTTTGGATTGGACTCAAGAGCTATCTCCACCTCCCTTGGGTAGATGTTCTCGCCACCACGGTTTATCATGTCCTTCTTCCTATCAACTATGTATATGAACCCCTCTTCGTCCATGTAGGCCATGTCACCGGTATGCAACCATCCATCCTTTATGGTCTCCTTTGTCGCATCTGGTTGGTTCAGATAGCCTAGCATCACTGCATCTCCCTTTATACAGATCTCTCCTTTCTCCCC
>QMLJ01000022.1 GCA_003643935.1 Deltaproteobacteria bacterium
GGCCACTGACCCCATAAGCCACACCTCCACCAGTGACCACTCTACCTTCTCATACCACCACTTGTCACCTGCAAAATCCTATGGTAGACCCCTTTTCGGTTCTTTGGTGCCGGAGGGGGGAATCGAACCCCCACGCGCCTGATGCTCATCGGATTTTGAGTCCGACGCGTCTACCAGTTCCACCACTCCGGCAAGCTTAAAAGGTTCATATCAAAGACCTTTGACTTTTGCAAGAATCAGAAAAATCATTATTTTCACCGCCAAATCAAAGAGCCTCGCCCCATATAACCAGAATTGCACCAGGAAACTACGCATGTATTCTCCCAGATATTTTTCTGAACATCTAGCACAAAAAAACATACAGAACTTTGTTTACACTTGACTTCATGACATAAGAGATGCAATGTTTTACTTTGAAAACAAACTGATGTGCAGGGCCTTGATATTTAACTTCTTTTGGCAATTTAGCCTCACGTGGCCCATAGGCCACCCGGAAAAGGGGGTAGTAATAATGACAGGAAAAGAAAAGGATTTCTTCGAAGCGTTTTACGAGGTAGCCAAGGTAGTAAATGCATCTCTGGATCCTTCCCGCGTCCTGGACGAGATAGTGAAGTCCGTAGTGGAGGCAATGAATGTAAAGGCATGCTCTCTAAGGCTACTGGATTCTAGGAGAAAACAACTCGTGATGGGTGCCGCTTTTGGGCTTTCCGAGAACTACATGCGTAAAGGCCCTGTACTAGTGAAGGAAAGCGGCATAGATCAAAAGGCCTTAAGGGGCGAAACAATATACATCAAGGATGCCCAGACAGACCCTGACTTCCAGTACGGTGCTGGTGCCAAGGCAGAGGGTATAAAGTCGGTACTTGTTGTTCCATTGATGATAGGCAAAAGGGCAATCGGGGTGTTAAGGGCATACTCATCCCGGGTTAGGGAATTCAGGGACAAGGAGATACGATTCTTAGAGGCCCTGGCCAATCTAAGTGCCATTGCACTCGAGAATGCAAGGCTACACCAGGCACTCAAGACCAACTACGACCTTCTCATAGCCCACAAATACAGGTTAGACGACAATTAAAGGAGGTGCATATGGCCCGTATAGGGATAAACGGTTTTGGTAGAATCGGTCGTCTTGTGCTTAAGGCCATGCTGGAACGACACCCAGATACCCTTGAGGTGGTCGCCGTGAATGACCTCTTTGACGTGGAGACAAATGTTCATCTTTTAAAATATGACACAAATTACGGAACTCTCGCATATGAAGTAAAGGCCAGGAAAGACCATTTTATAATCGATGGCAGAAAGGTGAAAAATTTTTCTTTCCGTGATCCCAGTGCCATTCCATGGGATAGCGAGGGTGTTGATATTGTTATAGAGAGCACAGGGCTATTCAGAACGGCAGACAAGGCATCTGCTCACCTGTACGGCGGTGCAAAGAAAGTAATCATAAGTGCACCTGCAAAGGGTGAAGACCTTACCGTGGTCATGGGTGTAAACCACAAGGCCTATAAACCATCCAAGCATCATATTATATCCAATGCCTCATGCACCACTAACTGCCTTGCACCACCAGCCTTTGTGGTCCATGAAAACTTCGGCATTATAAACGGCATGATGACCACTGTTCATTCCTATACAAATGACCAGAGAATACTGGACATGCCTCACAAAGATCTGAGGCGTGCCCGTGCCGCTGCAGTTAATATAATACCTACCACCACAGGTGCTGCAAAGGCAGTGGCCCTTGTGGTTCCGGATCTAAAGGGTAGGTTCGACGGTTATGCACTCAGGGTACCCACGCCCACCGTATCTATCGTTGATTTTGTTGCCCACTTGAGCAAAAAGACCACGACGGAAGAACTCAGGGCTGCTTTAAAAAAGGCATCAACGACAAGATTCAAGGGCATAATGGCCTGTGAAGAGGATCCCCTTGTGTCCAGTGACTTCAAGGGTAACCCCCATTCCTCAATCGTCGACCTGGAGTTCACACAGGTACTCCAGGGGACAATGGCAAAGGTAGTAGCATGGTATGACAATGAGTGGGGATACTCTTGCAGGGTGGCCGACCTTGCAGATTATATAGTAGGTAAAGGATTGTAGGTGCCTTAGGATCTAGGAAACATCTAGCCCCCAGGATCAGGCATTAGAATATCCATTACGCTCTTAAGGGTCTCGTCAATGGCTTTTATCGCTTTCAATGCTGATTCGTAGCCTGTCTTTGCCCTCATCATGTCCATAATCTCTCTTGGTATATCCACGTTTGACGCCTCGTGGCCATTTTCTAAAGGTATCCCACTTTCTTTTGACCTCTCTGTTGTTACAGAGACCTTTCCATCCCTGCCACCTATGATTGTTGTCCTTATTGACTTGTAATCCCTGGTGTTAATGTTGGCAAGATTGGACGCAGCGTTTGTAATAAGAATATCATTTGCCTTTAAAGAGGATATCTCATTACCCATGGTGTTTATACCCTTGAATGATTATCGGACTAAAGTCTATAATCTTTAATATGAAGAAACCAGGGTTACTTGCAAGGCTCATTATAGCATATATCGTGTTTATAGTAATCATTGTAGGGCTGAACATTTCGCTATTATACGTTTCTTCAAGGTTCTGGAAGATAACCAGGGAGATGTACCTGGTCGATTATCGAACAAAGGACATAACCGACCATCTCATTGATAACCTCATCTCTTTTGAAGAAGCTGCAAAGCAGTATCTGCTCCTTAGGCAGCCTGTATACAAAGACATCCTGGAAAGAAAAGGCAAGGAGATAGCAAGCCAATGGCATTCTCTTTCGCCTCCTGAATCGGCCCGTTCCCAGGTAGGTAAGAGGGCCATAGACAAGGGCGAGCAACTGTGGAGAGATTTCCTTGAACGCTTTAATACCCAAGTGAAACATGTCCCAGAAGACTTAAGGCTTGAAGACCTGTTTACATCAAACAGCAAGGATATTGACGAAATAGTAAAACAGGTACGCACGGCAAACATAGAGGCTACAAAAGCAATGGAAAGAAAGGTCATATCTCTGAAGGCACTGGGTGACAGTACACTTATTTTTACTTGGTGGGCCTTTGGCATAGCTATAAGCATCGGGCTTATTGTACCCTTTATGTTGTACAAAAAGATAACGAGTGACCTGAATGCAATAAGGCTGGGCACCAGATACATTGCAAAAGGTAACTTTTCATACAAGATCCACGTAGATACAGACGACGAACTGGGTATGCTGGCGGCATCCTTCAACGAAATGGCAAATAGACTCAAGCAGCTGGATGACATGAAATCCGAGTTCCTATCAATAGTATCGCACGAGCTCAAGACACCTCTTACATCAATGAAGGAGGCGGCAAACCTGCTTATGGACGGCGTGGGCGGACAGGTTAGCGCAAAACAGGCAAAGTTGATTGTAATAATGCAGCAGGGTATTGATCGCCTTCTCTCAATAATAACCGAGATTCTGGAGCTCTCAAAGCTTGAGAGCGGCATGTCAGAACTAAACATGGTCCCTTTTGATCTGAACAAGCTGGTCTCAACCCATATCACCGAAATACAGCCCTATGCGGAAAGCAAGGGGATAAAAATCAAGGCATATTATACTTCCAGCCCATGCACGGTCTTGGTGGATATAAATAAAATGCTAGAGGTGTTGACAAATCTTACCCATAATGCAATCAAATATTCTAAGAGCGGTACCGAGATTGAGGTCAGAATACACCACAATGAGAATACCGCGACTGTAGATATAAAAGACTATGGTTATGGCATCCCCGAGGGGGAAATATCTCTGATATTCGAGAAATTTTACCAGTCGAAGTCAACAAGGGGCCACAGTGGAACTGGTCTAGGCCTAGCTATCGCCAAGACAATTGTTGAGGCACATGGAGGAAAGATTAATGTCAAGAGCACCTATGGTAAAGGCAGTACCTTTTCATTTGATTTGCCTTTGTCTGGTTAGTTGCCTCATGTTTGCATGCACCTCGCTTTCAGGTACCAATAGACTGATGCAGGCCGAGGATAAACTGGCCGCGGGTAATACTGTGGATATAAAGGATATCAAGGTCAAGGGTTGGCTTCCACCCGGGGCTACGGCCAGGCAGGATATTGCCCTGGCACTGAATGCCATGCTTAAGGACACGCAAAATACAAGCTACGCGAAAAAGCTACTAAAAAATGTTATGGAAGACCCCTTAACACCGAGGCACCTTGAGATCGAAGCTGGTTACATGCTAACCCTTATAGAGCTTATCGAGGCACAGAACAAGGAAATCTCAAAGCTGGACCAAGGGCTGAGAACAAGTACAGAGCGAGAAAAAAAGCTTAAAAAGGAAAGGGATGACCTCATGTACAAGCTTAAGAAGATGGAAGAAATATACATACACACAGAAAAGAGACGAGGCATGCAATGATGAAGTCAAAATCAAAGATCCTTGTACTCGACGATGACCCGAATATAGTAGAGGTAATCGTTACAAGACTTGAATCCATGGACTTTAACGTGCATGGATTCACTGATCCTGGGAAGGCACTGGATGCACTAAGAAAAGACAGTTACTGCGTACTTGTAACCGACCAGAAAATGCCGGAAATGGATGGCATGGTTGTGCTCAGGGAGGCCAAGAAGATTGACCCGGACGTTGAGGTCATAATACTTACAGCATATGGCTCTATCGAGGGTGCAGTCAGGGCTATAAAGGAAGGCGCATACGATTATATATCAAAACCATTCGAGCCACTTGAACTGGTTACAAAGATTGAAAAGGCTATCGAGAAAAGGGAATTAAAACAAAGGGTTCGTTTTCTAGAGCAGGAGGTAGGCGATAGCATAGAATACAGGATATACGCAGAGAGCCCGGCAATGAAAAGGACTCTGGCCATTGCCAGGCAGGTCAGCGATTCTGACTCAACCGTATTAATCCAGGGAGAATCAGGCACCGGCAAGGAACTAATAGCACGCATGATACACTACGAAAGCAGGAGAAAAAGAAGAAAGTTCGTTGTAATGGACTGTGGAGCCACACCGCCATCGCTTATTGAGTCCGAACTGTTCGGATACGTAAGGGGGGCATTTACAGGTGCCATAAAGGACAAAAGGGGCATCATTGAAGAAGCAGACATGGGCACACTTTTTTTGGACGAGATCGGAAATATCTCACCAGAAATGCAAACAAGGCTACTGAGGGTGCTTGAGTCTGGTGAGTTTAGGCGGGTGGGGGAGCTCAAGCCCAAGCAGGTGGATATAAGGGTGTTAGCAGCCACCAACGCAGACCTAGAAGCAAAGGTGGAAGATGGATCATTCAGGCCGGATCTTTATTACCGCCTTAAGGTGATCTCAATAAAGCTTCCCTCATTAAGGGAGAGAAAAGAGGACATTCCAGGGCTCGTTCAGATCTTCCTTTCCGAGTTCAGCAGGAAAACCGGGAAAAAGATAATGGGCATAGACAAGAGGGCAATGAACATGCTCTTCAACCACCAGTGGCCAGGTAATGTAAGGGAACTAAAGAATATAATAGAATCAGCAGTAGTGCTCTGCAAGGGAACGACCATAGGTCCTGATGAAATTTTACTCTCAGGTATAAGAGAGCAAAAGGAAGAAAATCTCAATACACTGGAATCCCAGGAGAAAACCCTCGTTATACAGGCCCTGAAAAAGGCCAACTGGGTTCAGAAGGATGCAGCGGCTATCCTCGGAATATCCAGGAGGGTTATAAACTACAAGATAAAAAAGTATAATATCAGGCCTGAGAAAGTCAACTGAAACGGGTATCACAGTATGTTGTATTACTCTTCCTTACCCAGTTTCCTGTAAAGTGTCCTTGTAGAGACCCCCAGGAGTTTGGCTGCCAGGTTTTTATCGCCCTTGGTGTATTTAAGTGCCTCTTCCATCAATATCTTCTCAACCTCTTCCAAGGGAGTACCAAGCTTAATGGTAACGTGGTCTATCTTGCGGGTTTCATCCTTTACCAATTCACTCGGCAGATCATCGGTAGCTATAACCGAGTCCCTGTCCAGGACCACGCACCGTTCTATAACATTCTCCAGTTCCCTCACATTACCCGGCCACTCGTAGCCAAGTAGCACATCCATTGCCTTGGCCTCTATGCCCTTTATATCCTTGTTGTTCTTCCTTGCAAATCTGGTGAGAAAATACTGAACCAACGCCGGGATATCCTCTTTCCTCTCCCTAAGGGGTGGCAAGTGAATGCTGATTACATTAAGCCTCCAATAAAGGTCTTCCCTAAACCCGCCTTGTTTCATCATGGTCTCAAGATCCTTGTTTGTAGCCGCTATAATCCTGGTATCCACTGTTATAGTCTTGTTACTCCCAAGCCTCTCCAGCTTTCCCTCTTGAAGTATCCTCAACAGCTTAACCTGTACTTCGGGCGGTATTTCACCAACCTCGTCCAAGAATATGGTAGACATGTCAGCGGCCTCAAAACGCCCTTCCCTGCTGGATACTGCACCTGTGAAAGCTCCTTTTTCATATCCAAAAAGCTCGGCCTCTATGAGTGTCTCTGGTAATGCCGCACAATTTACCTTTACCATCGGCCTACTGCCCCTGGGCGACATCCTGTGTATAAGGTTGGCTATCACCTCCTTGCCTGTACCTGACTCCCCTAGTATAAGCACTGTGGCCTGGCTAGGGGCAACCTGCTGAACGAGATCTATTACTTCCCTCATCTTGGGACTAGATACACCAACCAACATGCCCTTGTCTAACTCTTCAAGTCTTTTCTTGAGTTGTATATTGTCCAGGCTCAAGGTCTGTTTCTCTATAGCTTTGTTTACTGCCTTTAGGAGCTCTGCCTTTTTAAAGGGCTTTGTAATGTAATCGTACGCGCCAAGCTTCATTGTTTCAACTGCCGTATCCACTGATGCATAGCCTGTTATCATTATAACTTCTGTTGTCGGAGACACTGACTTGCAAACCTTTAGGAGATCCACACCATCCATACCAGCCATTCTTATGTCAGTTATAAGAAGGTCTATATCCTGTTTACGGATAATTTTAAAGGCATCCTCTCCGTTTGAGGCAGTGATTACATCAAAACCTTGCCTTCCCAGTATGCGCTTTATTGATTCCCTTATTCCGACTTCGTCGTCTACAACCAGCACCTTTTTCATGGCATAAACGGGTCCTTTCTTATTGATTGCACCTTTATGGTCTGGGCCTTAGCCTTCACGTCTACCGTGTAGAAGATGGCCATACCATTAGGTCTATTAGCATAGAGAACGTACCTGCCTGGAGCCACCCCCTCAACAGTGAACCTTCCAGAACCTTGCGCGCGGCATTTGTATCTCAAGGCACTATGCTTTAGTGATGTCGCATTTGTCACGAACTCTTTTAACAATTCTGCCTTTTCATTGTTATACTCAAGCAACGCCTCTTTATACATTGCATCCTTTTCTCTTGCCATGGCATGTAACTGCCTGAGGCTTTCCATGAGGGGACGAAGACGCCCGGCAAAGGCCTGGCTTACATCCATTATCTTTGTCTGGTCCTTGTAACCCACCTTATCTGCAAAACGTATGTCAACCACGTCTAAATGGAATTCCCTGGAGATATTCCTCCTTATATAATCTATGTCCTTTGCAGAAAGCTCGCCAATAAAAAAGGAGAGACGCTCTGGTTGATCAATGTTAACAGATACTTCCTTGCCCGGTGCAAGTCCGAATTTGAGCGTGCCAGGATCCAGGAACTCAAGCACCAAGGGTGAGGGCGTTGGGACAAAGATTGACCCTATCCTCGGTCTATAGGTCACACTGGCTATAACACGATCCGATGAATTCCTTGCCGTATAGCAGAAAGATACCTCCCCCATCACTGACGCATCAGGGGCGATTACTGCCCTGGCATTGGTTATGCGTATTACCAGCTTGGATATATAATATTCTTTTATCTTATTGACCCTTGTTTCGTATTCCTTTTTTCTTGATGCATAAAGGACACCGGCTGAATCCGCTTCTGCCTTCAACCTTATGATATCATGCTTCCTGGCGAGGGAATCCAGGTTAGCCTTGAGTTCTCTCCTCATGTGGGAGAGCACCTGGGGTGTCCCTGGAGAGAGAAGTTCAACACCATCTGTTCCGGAAGGTACCAGGATGTTCAAGTCAACTGCATAGGCATCAGCTGTTCCTATAACAAATATTATCAGAAAAGAAATCAGATGTATCTGTCTCATCCTTGAGCTTCCTTCTCACCGTCTACATGGAATGGAACCGAGAATATGAACGTTGTGCCTGAGCCCGGCTGACTCTCTACGTCTACCCATCCATTATGTGCACTTGCAATGTACTGTACGATGGCTAGTCCCAGGCCTGTACCATTTTCTTTAGTGGTGAAATACGGATCAAATACTCGCCTACGTATATCCTCCGGAATACCAAACCCCGTGTCCTTGACAATAAGAAGCAAGTTGTTCTCCCTATCCATCAATGATATGTTTAAGTGACCGCTCGACGGCATTGCATCCATTGCATTCTTAATAAGGTTTATAAGGACCTGCCTGAACTGTCCACGGTCCATAAATACCTTCGGCATATTAGGTTCAGCATTGAAGGAAAAACTTATATCCCTCTTGTTCAGCTCCTGCTTCATCATTTCAATCACAGAATTCACCTCTTCAACAGGATCAAGGATCTGCTTTTTAGGCCTGGGAAGCCTGGTGTAGGCAAGATACTCCTCTGTTATTGTTGAAAGGCGCTCTATCTCATCCTTAATCGAACGCACAGAACTCAATACCTCTTTCATATCCATTTCCTCGGAATCCACTTCGTCCTCGAGAAGTTCGGCATTTAACAATATGGATGTAAGTGGATTCCTCAATTCATGGGCGACATGAGCTGACATCTGCCCTATTGCTGCAAATTTCTCTGCCTGTATAAGTTTTTCTGTAAGCGCTTTTTTTTCAGTGATGTCAACCGCATACTGTACCACGCTTTCCACATCGCCCTTTGATCCAAAAAGGGGTATAACGCTAACATCAAGGAAAAAGGGTGTTTCCATTACCTCAAGTTTCCAGTTTCTATCTTCAAGGATTTTTCCTGTCTTAAAGCATTCCTGTATTAAATTGTAATGGCATATCCTTTCCTTGCTTGGAAAATCCTTGTAACAATGCTTGCCTATAAAGTAGGCGGGCGGCTTCATGCATACATTACAGAACCTCTGGTTTATGTCACTTATAAGAAAGTGTGAATCTATCATCACAAGATAATGCGGTACACCGTTGAATATAGCCTCCATGCGCTTGTGTGCAACAAAGACCCTGTCTGCCCATACACTCCTCTCATAGGCCTTCACCCTGGCCTTGTTCATCCTTAGGAGAAAAATAGTTGCTCCTATTACAAGAAGAATACTTACCGAGCCAAGAATAAGGGTATTCCTGAATGTTCCTGACATGAGATACACCACATCACTATATGGTGAGCATACCAACGTTATCCATCTCCTGTTCAGGAAATGTACCGATGCAAAGGCAAGCAGTTTCTTTGTAATTACTTCCGTAGGGTAGTGGAAGAAGGTGTACTCATACATTCCCCCGCCCTTTATCTCCATTGCCCGCCATATGTCCTCGACACCTGATATATCTATGTTTTTCTTCTCCATCTCCAGGACTATGTCCTTAAGGTTCAGCCCTATCCACTTGGGATTGGGATGATAAAGCACCATCCCTGTCTCATCTATCAGCCAGGCATAACCAGTCTTCGAAGGACGTATGGTCGCCACATAGTGGGCAGTTATGTTGGCAAGGTCAATAGCGCATCCAAGTAC
>QMLJ01000023.1 GCA_003643935.1 Deltaproteobacteria bacterium
AAATGGATAGTAGTGTGCAATATCTACATATACATCCTCCATTGTTATGTCTGGTGTATAACCATTTTCAAAACCAGGTATCCAGGTGGGAATCTGGATATTCCAGTTATATATGGAACTTTTCTGGAAGTCCTCGCCTATGACACCGTTTGCTGCATCACCCAGCACATAGACCCTGGAGAATGGGAATGCCTGCTTGATGTAAGGAAAGGCCATAATCGCGCCATAACCGCCAGCACTGCTACCTGTCACAAATATCTTTCTTGGCCACAGGAAGTTATCTGTCACCCACTTGAGCAGCACCACCTGGAAATTTACAAAGCCCCTGTGATGGATGGTCCAGCTATCCACGCATGGAATCTGGTCGAGGTAATCCTGGTACACGGTATCTTCAGCACCCCAATGGATGTCACCTATACAGTAAGGTATGAACACATAATACCAACCATTAAACGGGTTATTAGGGTTATCTGTATCAAGGATACCATTGGTGTAATTATTCAAATCATCCGCTGTTACATTTACCTCTTGGGTATAGGTGGGCGCATAGAGGCAGTTCATTGAATCCCAGCAGGCACCACCGCCCTCAAAGTAAATAACAAGGTTATCCTTTATACCGCCCTTTACAAAGAACGAGTATTCCGGGTTACAACCAGGACAAGCAGCACACCCTGGCTTGAGCCCATTATACTCGAAGTCCGGGTATACCTCGCTGGGCACTATCTCAGTCCATACACTGGGTATATCAGGCACCAAGGAGCTGGGGCACCTCTCACCTGCAAATGAAACAGAAGCAAGCAACATGGTCGCCAGGAAGATAGCAGCAATTTTTATATATCTAGATCTCCTCATTTCTACCTCCTTGTCTATTATTATATTTTAGGCTAAGTATTCAGCCCCTGGCAGCACATGTTAAGACACCTACCAGGGGCAGTACTAGGTACCCTTGTACGTACTCCACATGTAGATCATAGATTGTCCCCCTAAACGCGGAAAAATAACATCACAAAAAGAGAATCATATAATAACATTATAAGAAACGCATACCAAAGTCAACACCCCGATGCCTTAAGCCTGACACACAACTTGATACATAACCTTAAAGAATTATAACATATCTATTGATCTTGCTTTTTATTGACATGTCAGCGACCTTCTGTTAGTAGAGACGGTGCCTAAAAAAAGCAAGTCAAGGAGGCAGGTTTGAAAGTTCTAGTTAGCGACAAGCTCTCGGAGAAAGGTGTTGAAATCCTAAGGCAAGGTGGTCTGGATGTTGACGTAAAGACAGGTCTAGACAAGGAAGAGATTAAAAAGATAATCGGAGATTATGACGCCCTCGTAGTGAGATCCGCCACAAAGGTCACCTCGGATATAATAGAAAATGCCAAGAAACTAAAGGCAATAGGCAGGGCAGGTATTGGTGTAGACAATATAGACATAGCTGCTGCAAGTAAACGCGGGATACTTGTCATGAACACGCCTGGGGGTAATTCAATAACCACGGGCGAGCATACTATTGCCATGATGATGGCCCTGACCAGAAACATACCCCAGGCAGTCGCATCCATGAAGGCTGAGAAATGGGAAAAGAAAAAGTTCTCTGGCAGGGAAGTCTTTAATAAGACACTGGGCATTATAGGCATGGGGAGAGTGGGATCTGTTGTTGCATCAAGAGCCCAGGGTTTCAAGATGAACGTAATTGCCTACGACCCCTTCATATCGAAGGAAGTGGCTGAGAAAATGGGTGTTGAGATCGTTGAGCTTGATGAAATCTTCGCCAGGTCAGACTACATAACCCTGCACACCCCTCTTACAAAGGAAACAAGGGGCATTATAAACAAGGAAGCTTTCAGCAAAATGAAAGACGGTGTAATGATTATAAACTGTGCAAGGGGACCGCTCATAGATAATAATGCCCTTATTGAGGCACTCGATTCCGGAAAAGTGGCAGGAGCTGCTATAGACGTCTACGAAAAAGAACCTCCGGATGACTGGACACTTGTAAAACATCCAAAGGTCATATGCACACCACACCTCGGTGCATCCACCGAAGAAGCACAGGAAAACGTTGCGGTTGCCGTTGCGCACCAGATAATAGACTACCTCAATAAGGGTGTAATAGCAAATGCGCTAAATGCGCCCTCTGTGGCGCCAGAGATACTCCCGAGGGTAATGCCATATGCAGAACTGGCGGAGAAAATGGGGGTATTCGCAGGCCAGGTATTCACTGGGAGGATAGAAAAGATAAACGTAAACTACATCGGGGATGTTGCAGACTTAGACGTATCTCCTGTTACAGTCTCCCTACTTAAAGGGATATTCTCGGTCATGGTAAGCGATGTAAACAACGTAAACGCCCCATTCATAGCAAAAGAGAGGGGCATAGACGTGATTGAGTCCAGATCTTCAAGAGCCGAGACCTATTCCAACATGATAGAAGTCCAGGTCGAGCTTGATTCCGCGACAAGATCCATGGCAGGTTCTCTCTTCAAGGCCCATGACCTAAGGATAGTGAGGATAGACAATTACCCAATAGAGGTCATCCCTGAGAAAAACATGCTGGTCGTATACAACAAAGACCTCCCGGGTACAGTGGGTAACATAGGCATTGTGCTAGGTGACGCAAATATAAACATAGCCCGCCTCTTTCTGGGTCGCGATAGGGAGCAGGGTACTGCCATTATCATTATAAACCTCGATTCAGAGGTGCCTGACGAGGTGATTCAGAAGTTAGAGAATATACCTAACATAATCTCAGTACAGCAGGTAATCCTGTAACCTCGGAGCTAATGCTAATAGGCGGGGGTAGATATAGGAATCCAGATAAGTGAAACACAGGCAAGGGACGGCCATACAGGTAAGTCATACTAGTCCCAAGAAAGGCCTGAGGCCATGTCTTAGGGTATATCAACTATCGAGAGGTGCGAGATGGCATGTATCGTAGTGGTAGGCGCACAGTGGGGTGATGAGGGTAAAGGCAAGGTTGTAGACCTTCTGAGCGAACACGCCGATGTAGTCATAAGGTTCCAGGGAGGCAACAACGCAGGCCACACCCTGGTTATAGGGGATAACAAGGTTATACTTCACCTCATTCCATCTGGAATACTACACAAGGGTAAGGCATGTGTCATAGGACCAGGCGTTGTAGTTGACCCCGAAGTGCTCCTTGGCGAGATGAAAGAATTAACTGAGGCTGGTCATAATGTCTCTCCTAATACCGTATTTATAAGTGAACGTGCACATGTGATCATGCCCTATCACAAGACAATTGACCACCTGAGAGACACACAACGTCTCGGCACTACCGGCCGCGGTATTGGCCCAGCTTATGAGGACAAGATAAAACGTAGCGGTATAAGGATGATAGACATAATAAATAAAGACCTGTTCAAGAAAAAGCTTGATGCCATTTTCGAGGAAAAACAGGGCTACATAGAAAAGATACTTGAATCCAGGGGCCTGGACAAAGATGCTATCTTCGACCAATATGTATCTTATGGCTCCCAGCTGAAGCCCTTTATAACAAACACATCCATATTCCTGAACAAGGCACTGGATCAGCACAAGAACCTGTTGTTCGAGGGGGCGCAGGGGGCATTGCTGGACATTGACCATGGAACCTATCCTTTTGTCACGTCATCAAACACCACTGCCGGCTTTGCGTGCGCAGGAACAGGTATAGGGCCTACACAGATAGACACCGTTGTAGGGATATGCAAGGCATACACCACCAGGGTCGGAGAAGGACCATTTCCAACCGAGTTAAATGACGATATCGGGGAAAGGCTTAGGGCATTCGGGGGCGAGTATGGTGCCACTACGGGAAGGCCCAGGCGTTGTGGCTGGCTGGACCTCGTGGCTTTGAGACACTCGGTAAGGCTAAACTCGGCATCTTACCTGGCAATAACAAAACTGGACGTACTCTCTGGTCTTGATACCATCAAAGTGGCAGTCGCTTACAAGACCAGTGATGGTATACTGGAAGATATGCCCGCCGACTTGGAGCTTTATCCTGATCTAGAACCTGTCTATGAAGAGCTACCTGGTTGGCAGGAGAATATATCAGACATCTCAAGTTTTGATATGCTCCCCAGGAACTGTAGGAATTACATAGCATATATAGAGGACAGCCTTAACGTAAAGACATCGCATATCTCCCTGGGCCCCGAGAGAAGACAGACAATAATTTTGAAAGAGCTGTTCTAATGCATACCCTGACCGGGTACAAGATCATGTAGCTCAGGTAAATCTGCCCGTGCCTGTACAGGATTCACCACCTGTATCAGAGGTAAAAAGCGATATCTTTTTCCTTATGTTCTTGCTTCCGCAAAATGGACAGGCCACTTCCCCTGGAGAGGATAGAGAGACCAGTTTCTCAAAATCCATTTCACACTCATTACATCTGTACTCGTATATAGGCATTCCCCTCTCTCCTCTGGAATATTTATTCTCTTATGGCAGGCCCCATATAGTAGCATGCTCGGCCAATGTCAATACACCTTATGTCTTCCTTTGTGTTTGACTGTTAACAGGCTTTGGGTTAAAACTAACTTGTGTTATATCATTTCATCAGGTCATTGTTTACCCGTAAGGCACTTAAGAATAAAGATACGATAGAATGGAGGTCTGAGTGATGTCATTCGAGAACATCCTCTACGAAGCCAATGGAGATATAGCGATCATAACATTGAACCGTCCTAAGAAGAAAAACGCCATATGCCTCGAGCTTACTCAGGAGCTAGGTGATGCCATAAGCAACGCGGAAAAGGACAAGGCAATAAGGTTTATAATAATAACAGGTAGTGGTGGGATATTTTCTTCAGGTGCTGATTTCAGCGATCCCATGAAGGCAATAACCATGATACGCCAGGAGTTTGACCCGGATTCAGGGGAATCACCCATGATAAAACTCATCAATTGTCCCAAGCCTACCATTGCAGCAGTGGATGGCTATGCACTGGGTCATGGGGCAGAACTCGCACTCATGTGCGATATCATAATTGCATCCAACAGGGCTGAATTCGGTTTCATTGGCCCAATAAGGGGAGTAATATGTCCCTATGCAATAATAAGGCTTGCTGAAGAAATAGGGAGGGCAAAGGCCAAAGAACTCATAATGACATGCGAGAGGATATCAGCAGAGGAGGCTCTAAGGATAGGGCTTGTCAACCACGTGGTGGAGCACGAGAGGCTCATGGAAGCATGCCTCGAGATGGCCGCAAAGATAAGGAAAGCCGGGCCAATAGCAGTAAGAATGACAAAGGAAGCAATAAACAAGGACCTGGGTGACTACAAGTACAGCGCGAAGAAATTCGAAGAGATAATAAATTCCAAGGATGCATTCGAAGGTGCCATGGCTTTTCTGGAGAAAAGAGAGCCTAGGTGGAAATTAGATTAAATATAAATATATCAAAAAAATCATGGGGGGGAGTTGCATGAAAGAAAAGAGTTATGAATCAGGTACGTTTTGCAAGGCAATCAACTGCGCCTATCACAAGGCACTTGAAGGGTTACAGGGAGAAGAATACTTGAGAAAGAAGGCGGAATATTGCAAGGATTGTTATGCATGGAAATTCTACACTTGGCTCAAGGAGAACGGATGGAAGGTAGTAAAGATTGCGCCTGAGATGTCAACAAAGGAGCTGGCAGCAAGGATAAAGGGCATAGACCCTTCTAAGGTTGAGGATCTAACTGTGGAAGAAATCCTTGCAATATAGTTCTCTATAGCGTCACGACAAGTATATGGAAAGGATAGTGTTGCATGATAGCCATTGTCAATTACGAGGCCGGAAATCTCACCTCAGTATCAAGGGCATTAAGCCACCTGGGGCTGACATCCAAGATAACAGACAATCACGCGGAGATACTTAAGGCAGATAGGGTCATATTCCCAGGTGTAGGTGCAGCGGGCAAGGCAATGCAAGTGATAAGGGAAAAAGGTCTGGACGAGGTGCTTGAAGAGGTGGTGAGCAAGGGTACACCTTTTCTCGGCATATGCCTTGGGACACAGGTAATACTGGATGAGAGTGAGGAGGGGAATACAAAGTGCCTTGGTCTAATCAGGGGTAAAGCCAAGAGGTTCCCTTTGATGGGCCTCAAAATACCGCATATGGGTTGGAATAATATTGAACTCACCAGAGAACATCCAGTATTCAAGGACATTAATGAAAGGGCACAGTTTTACTTTGTTCACTCCTTTTATCCAGATACCGAAGATAACAAATCTGTGGTCGCGTGGACAGATTACGGGATAACCTTCGCCTCTGTAATCGCAAAAGGTAATATCGTGGCAACACAGTTCCATCCCGAGAAAAGTGGCAGGGAAGGGCTTAAGATCCTGTCCAATTTCAACAAGTGGGACGGTACGGAGTAATCTGGGAGGGTATCTTTATTACCTGCTCCATCCCCTTTTACCAACAAGCTTCACAAACCTGCAACCCCCCAGGGATTTTTCCTCCACGCCCTTATCTGTCTTTATTATGCACTTGAGATCCTGGGAACTCTCTCCTCCTACCGGGATAACGAGCCTTGCCCCTGGCTTGAGTTGTTCCACCAAGATATCAGGCACACTTGGTGCTCCGGCTGTTACTATAATACCATCATAGGGACCATGTTCCTGAAGACCCTCTGTCCCGTCACCTATGGTTATGTGAACATTAAAGTAACCAAGTTCATCCAGGATCTTCCTGGCCCTTGATGCAAGTGGGGCCACACGTTCTATCGAGTAAACATCAGAGCATAACCTGGAAAGTATGGCTGCCTGATAACCTGAACCCGTACCTATCTCCAGTATCCTATCCTCGGGACCTGGATCAATGGCCTGAGTCATGAGTGCCACTATGTATGGCTGCGATATTGTCTGACCATAGCCAATGGGCAATGGATAGTCCTCGTACGCCTTGTACTTAAGGTGCTCATCAACAAACTTATGCCTCGGGACCTCAAGAAATGCATTTATTATCCTCTGGTCTGCTATCCCCCGCGCAACTATCTGCTCGTCCACCATGGTCTTTCTTGCAATATACGGGTCCATTCTTAATACAAGCCCTTCTTAATTTAATGTATAATCATTGAGAAATCTCCTATGGAATAACAACTTATTCCTTCTGTCGCCACATCTATACCAAGACTTTGCCAAGGAATATATCATCCACAATGCACCTTTCAAAGGTCATATTTCAGCAATATCACAAATAAATAGCACTTAATCTCTATACAATTATATACTTATAATATCAACCACATGAGAGAGGCCAGAGATGGTAATTCTAGGCCAGGAACCCAAAGCTTACTTCTTTAGAGCCATTTCCCACGCACTTGACATATACCTTGAAGGGAATATATTTTTAGTAGGAGGGAAGGCTTATGAAAGATGAAAAACGCAGGTTCGTCAGGGTTCATATGCCTGTTCCAGTTAAGATCTCAAGAGATAAGGGCGTCTGGGAAGATGCAACTGCCCTGAACATCTCTAAGGATGGCATAAGGATTAGGTTCGATAATCCGCCAGACACAAGATCTATCTCCAGAAACATGACCATCCGGATTGGCAAGATTCCTTCTGAAAAGAGTATAAAGGTACGATGGAGAAAAGATACAGACGTTGGCGCTGAGTTCAATAATACCTTGAACAACAAGATATATACCACAATAGTGAAGAGCATGGAGTGAATAGCTTATCCACAGGATAACAAACTATAGGGCAATCCATGCCCCGAGATAGGCAAGTAGCAGGCCAGCGGTCAGGGCAATGGTACCGTAGAGTTGCCTGGTATCCTGTTGAGCCAACATTGACACAAAGGATGGAAACCCCTTTTCCCCGGAAGAGCCTGTCAATTGCAAGGCCATATTCAGCCAGTCTAAGAGCTTTTTTACCGTGTCGTCCTTTATTATAAGTAGGGCACAGCCCGCCATTATAATTACATAGGCATTCAAAAGCAGGAATGTACCGAAGATAAAGCCCGAGAGGCCTATACTCTCTTGAATACCTTGCTGGGCCGAGGTTAGCTCGATAGGTGTACCGATAGTTATACCTTCCCCCCTGTTTATACCACCAGGGCTGCATCCGAATAAGCTTAAGGCTGTAACAAGCATTCCAATGACCAGAAATGACCTGAAATAACGCACTGGCATGCGCCTCCTTAATAGTAAGTACAACGCATATACCCGCCTGAGATACATTTTGTCAATATACTTTAAAGTTTATCTGCCATTTCGGCCGATACAGCCTAATGTAATACTTTGCACCATGCGGAGATTAAGACCTTGAGCGAATTCAACGACCTTATACAAGAATTTGTCACCGAGGCCAGCGAACACCTGGCCGACATAGAAGAAGACCTGATCAAGATAGAGGCAGATAGGGAAAACATAGAGCAAGAAGTGATAAACAGGGTCTTCCGTGCAGCCCATTCCATAAAAGGAAGTGCCAAATTCCTGGACCTTCACAACATAGGTAACCTGGCACATAGGATGGAAGACGTCTTGAACCTGATCAGAAACGGAAAGCTGACACCTGACAACGAGGTCATGACAACACTATTGGATGCATCAGACATGCTTAAAACAATGTTCGACGATGTTATGTCTAGTAACAATCAGGACATTACTCCTCATCTCCAAAGATTACAGGCAATACTAGATGGCAAACACACCCCTGGAAAAGACACTAGGCACGAAACCAATGATGTTCTCTCTATCAATGACATACCCGGCTTCGACTTAGACAAGAGGGCGATAGAGGCCGCGCTCAGAAGTGGTAGCCTCTACCACATCACCCTGGACATGGAGGAAGCATGTGAGAAAAAAGGCAGATCTCCACTTAAACTGGTGGAAGAGCTGGGGGAACTTGGAAAGATAATGGATTGTTTCATTGACCTGGACGAGGTAGACGATTCATCATTCACTGTACATATACTCTACTCATCCATAATAGAGAAAGATCACTTGCCAGATGCACTTGGCATAGATCCAGGCTTTGTGGCCGAGATAAAACAAGAAAAACAGGCTGGCCAAATGGGGGAGACATCCACTCCTGCCCAGCACCATGGCCAAGAGAAATCTGCTCTTTCTATGTCCGATACAGGCCAAGAAGCTATATCTCATGCAAAGGCACTTTACGATGAAGGCCCTGAACAGGAAGAAAGGCAAAGGCCCGAAGGTCCCATGGAGTTCATCACGTTTCAACTAAGTAAAGAGGTGTACGCAATACCCATACACATGATAGAAGAGATAATAGGGCTGCAGGATATAACTGTCCTGCCCAATGTACCTGGTTACGTCAAGGGTGTAATCAACTTAAGGGGTGAGATCGTGCCTGTTATAGACATGAGACTCAAGTTCGGTCTTGAACATATGCCCTATACCCAGTTCACTGTGTTTCTCATAACAAAGGTTCAGGGGCGTACTATAGGCCTAGTAGTGGACAGGGTTCTTGATATTCTTGTCATAAACCAAGGTAATATACAGCAGACCCCCACATTCCCAAACAATATACCGACTGAGTTTATTGAAGGTATGTACAGAGATGAACAGAACCAGATGGTAATACTCATAGATATTGAATCGCTGATACAGCCAGAAGAA
>QMLJ01000024.1 GCA_003643935.1 Deltaproteobacteria bacterium
GTTCTGGCCCAGGCTATTTATCATGAAGGGGTAAAGTACCTGGCTGCCGGCATGAACCCGATGGAACTTAAGCGCGGCATAGACAGGGCAACAGAGGCTATAGTTGAAGAGCTCAAGAAGATGAGCAAGAGTGTTGAGGACAAAAAAGAGATAGAACAGGTCGGTACGATCTCTGCCAACGGTGACAAGATGGTGGGTGAGATGATTGCCGATGCAATGGACAAGGTTGGAAAAGAGGGCGTAATCACAGTAGAGGAAGCCAAGGGTATGGAGACAACCCTGGAGCTGGTCGAAGGTATGCAATTCGATCGCGGTTACCTTTCGCCTTACTTTGTAACAGATGCCGACAGGATGGAGACCGTGCTTGAGGATCCCTACATATTAATACATGATAAAAAGGTCAGCAACATGAGGGACATAATCCCCATCCTGGAGCAGATAGCCAAGGAAGGAAGGGCATTGCTAATAATTGCCGAGGATGTTGAGGGAGAAGCCCTTGCAACCCTTGTGGTAAACAAACTCAGGGGTACGCTAAAGTGTGCAGCGGTCAAGGCACCTGGATTTGGGGACAGGCGTAAGGCCATGCTCGAGGATATAGCCATACTCACCAATGGCTCTGTTATCTCTGAGGAACTCGGTAGAAAACTGGATTCAGTGACAATAACAGACCTAGGCAGGGCAAAGAAAGTGGTGATAGACAAGGATAATACTACTATAATTGAAGGCGCAGGCCAGAGCAGCGATATACAGGCCAGGATTAAGCAGATAAAGGCTCAGATTGAAGAATCGACCTCGGACTACGATAGGGAGAAGCTCCAGGAAAGGCTTGCAAAGCTGGCTGGTGGAGTTGCAGTAATAAAGGTGGGCGCAGCCACAGAACCCGAGATGAAGGAAAAGAAAGCCAGGGTAGAGGACGCCCTGCATGCTACACGTGCAGCAGTAGAGGAAGGATTTCTTCCTGGGGGTGGAGTTGCTCTAATCAGGAGCATTGGCAAACTTAAAGACCTTAAACTCGATGGAGATCAGGCCTTTGGAGTGAAGATAATAGAGAAGTCCCTTGAAGAACCTTTAAAGCAGATTGCGGTGAACGCCGGTCTTGAAGGTGGTATTGTTGTTGACAAGGTGAAATCTCTAAAGGGTAACCAGGGATTCAACGCAGCAACAGAAAACTACGAGGACATGATCAAGGCAGGTATTATTGACCCGACGAAAGTTACCAGATCTGCTCTCCAGAATGCTGCATCAGTAGCGGGCCTTATGCTTACCACTGAGGTGATGATAGCAGAGATACCAGAGGAAAAGAAAGAGACAGGGATGCCCGGAGGTGGTATGCCACCTGATTATGGGGCTGGCATGTAAGAAGGCCAAGGAATTCTCCTTGGAAAAAGGGGCTGGATTAAAGCCAGCCCCTTTTGATTTTAGCTACATTGGATAGATCTCTTAGTATTTCTTTCTCAAGAAAGCTCTTCATGGAAAGGTTTTCGTAACAAGTTTCCCTGTATCACCCTTATGATGTCTCTTATTATATCCTGTTTGTTCATATCTTTACCATGGTTGCGCCAGACAAATACGCTTCTTAATAACAGTTCATTGAGAAGTCCTGCAAGGATATAGGGGTGCACGTCTATAATAAGGTTTTCGTCCTGTGCCTTTTGTATTATGTTTATGAGTTTTGATTCAATCTCTCTGTATTCGTGTATGTTCTTTAACATGAAGGTTGATACGGCTCTGGACTGCTTATTGTTTATTCCACTTTCGTACTCTGGTATAAATATGTTTAGTATCTCGGAATTATCTATGTATATGTCCAACAATTCCAACACAAGCGATCTCAGTTTATTGAATGTACTTGCATCTGTCTCAGATATCCTTTCGTAGGCCTCGCTCATCTTGTTTAGAACTCCTGCAATCAGCGAAGAGAGAATATCCTCCTTGTTTTTAAAATGATTGTATACAGTACGCCTATCAAAGCCAGCCTGTTTGGCAATGTCACCCATTGTGGTTGATCTTACACCCTTGTTAAGGAACAGTGTTCTGGCGGCACTCAGTATTATCTCCCGGTTTCTAAGTATCTGTTTTGTCCTTCTAGTTTTCCTCTCCATGGAGAGCTTAATACTAAATTGTTTAGATCTCTGCAATTCAAAATATCGCATCAGATTCCCGTGTTACATAATTTTATAATACCAGTTGATAAGATTGGCCCTTTGAGCTAACAATATAAAAGGGTATGAGTATTTTAAGAATAGTTATTCTAAAGATATGTCTTTTAGTGGTAGGGTATGAGACATTCTTGAAAGGTAAAATGTAAGATCTTTACTAAACACACACCAGACAGGAGGTTTACATGGAGAGACTGGTAGTTGCGGGTGGAGTGGCTGCAGGCTTATCAGCTGCAAGCGCCGCTAAGAGACTTAAGAAGAATGATATTGAGGTAGAGGTGTTCGAAAAAAGTGGCTACATATCTTATGGGGCTTGTTCTGAACCATACTTTGTATCAGGGATGCTAACAACCCCCGATGACCTGATAGAGATAACACCCGAGGAGTTCGAGAGAAAGAGGTCAATCCGTATCTATAGACAACACGAAGTAGTGGACATTGACTATGAGAGAGGCTTCGTGGATGTCCTGGATATAGGCAAGGGGAAGACATCGAGGCATGATTTCGATTACCTTATGATAGCAACCGGGGCAAAGGGTAAAGGCCTGGGCGTGCCTGGAGAGGACCTAGATGGCGTTAATACACTCAGGACTGTAGAAGATGCGATTCGCATACAGCAGAGTGCCTTGAGTGGCAATGATGTAGTCATATGTGGTGGAGGTTACATAGGGCTGGAGATGGCCGAGGCATTCGTGGAACTGGGTAAGAATGTCACCATATTGAAAAAGACATCCCAGATGTTGCTTAACTTTGACCCGGAAATGTCCAAGATAGTGGAAGAAGAGGTCAGATCAAAGGGGGTTGTCATAGAAACAGGTGTAGATGTATTATCGTTTGAAGGTGATACCAGAGTAAACAAGGTTATAACCAACAAGGGTGAATTCAAGGCAGATACTGTTCTTATTGCAAAAGGTGCAAAACCAAATGTGGACCTGGCTGAGAAGATAGGTGTTGAGCTTGGTGAGACAGGAGCTATTGCCGTGGATAAGCATCAGCGTACGAACCTTGAGAGGGTATACTCAGGCGGTGATTGTGCCGAGGCATATCACATGGTGCTTGGCAAGCCGGCTTACATACCACTAGGTACAACCGCGAACAAGGCAGGTAGGGTTGCTGGTGAAAACATAGGGGGTCTAAACACGGAATTTAAGGGTATAGTGGGAACTGCTGTATCAAAGATATTCGACCTGGAGGTTGCTAGAACAGGTCTCAGTCTTAAAGAGGCAAAAAATGCAGGTTTCGATGCATATGCAACTAACATACGCCACAGGTCACGCTCCAAGCACTATGTAGGGGGTTGCCCATTACCGTTCAGTTCATAACAGAGGCGGGTTCAAAGAGGCTTCTAGGGGCGCAGATGATAGGCAAAGAAGGCGCAGCCCTGAGGATAAATGTACTTGCCGCTGCACTATACTCCGGTATGACGGTTGAGGATGTATACAGGCTTGACCTCGGATATGCACCACCATTTGCCCCTGCATGGGACCCGATACTCATTGCTGCAAACAGGGCTAGAAAGGGTGCATGAACCTATTAGGCTCCTTTCTCCATTAAAGATTTGTTGTAAAGGTAAGTAATCCGGATCCAGGAGAGTGACCACACCAGCAAGAATAGTATTAGTACAGATAGTATGGTAGCACATACCATTAACATGAACCTGTACCTATAGTAGCCTGAAAGCCTGAGCAGGTTATCTTCACTTGATACAATGCCTATAACAAGGCCTTTACCACTCCCCCTGACCTCTGACCATGTGGCAAGAAATCCTGAATTTTTATCCTGGCCAATCCATGCCTCGCCGTTTTTCTCTTCATGGGTTTTCTTCAATATAATGTCCAATATATCCTGCGTCAGTTCGCTTGCCTTGGGGCTCGGATGTCTAGTTGCTACCGGCGTCGTTAACACAAAAGATCGGCCACTTATTACAAAAAGGCTGAAATGATCCCCGAATGGCCAGGATTTTCTCAATGACTCCAACACTATTTCTTCGCAATTATGCTTGAGTCCAGTACCCAGGTAGTCTTTCGCAAGGTTAAGAACCCTTGACTGCAGCTGTACAATGCCACTAAGGTAGTCTTTCTTTGATTTAGAAATAATGATGCCAGTGGATATCCATACAATAATAAGAGTTATAATAATACTAACCTCTATTCTTGATATCTTCTTTGATATATTAATATCTCCTGCCATTGTGTTTATTCTCTTACTATAGTATATGACAATTGATCAAGATGGATTAAGTTCACATGTTATTGCAAAATAGACACACTTAAATGTCTTCAAGAGAGACCTCTTGCTGTGTAACTAGCTGAATTTTAATGTATTTGTCGCATAGATGGGGCTTGGCACAGACCTTGCTTCCCTAAGTCAAATAAAACGAGGTGTAGAGATGGGAAGAAAGGGAACATTGAATATGATCATGAATAATATGAAGCCTAAGAAGGCTACGAAAGTATTGGCGAAAACAATGTACAAGGAATTGAAGAACAACGGTTTTAACAACAAGGATATTGTGGAATTCTCCAAGGAGTTGTTGGACTATCTTGCACAGGATATCAAGAAGAGACAGACAGAAAGGGATAAGCAAAAGGAAGCCAATCTTTTAATCGGTTAACCTCATTTTTATAACCTTAAGTAGCTTGGATACCACCTGCTCAAGAGTAAGGTGTGTTGTATCTACAACAACAGCACCCGTGGGTACCACAAGAGGAGACACGTCCCTTGTCTTATCCCTAGAATCCCTTCTACGGATATCTGCTAAAACCTCGTTAAAATCTACATTGTACCCCTTTGCAAGAAGTTCAGTGTGCCTTCTTCTTGCCCTTTCGGTCTCAGTTGCATCAAGAAAGACTTTAACATCTGCATCAGGAAATACAACAGATCCCGTATCTCTGCCCTCTGCAACTACTGAGGAGAGCAGGGCTATTGACCTTTGTATCTTGATAAGTTCTTCCCTTACACGCGGGAAGGTTGCTATTCTTGATGCAAGCTCACCAATATGTGAGGATCTTATTTCTTCTGATACATCTTTACCGTCAACAAAGGTCTTGCCCTCGCTAATGCTTATATTGGAAGCAGATACTATCCTGACACAGTCTTTTTCCTGTTCTGGGTCTACACCGGATGAGTATATCTTTAGCGCCGATGCCCTATATAGTGCACCGGTATCCAGGTAGACAAACCCTAGCCTTGTTGCGATCTCTTTGGCAACAGTAGATTTCCCGGTGCCGGCAGGGCCGTCTATAGTAATTATCCTGTTAGTCACTGAGAGCTTCCATGGCCTTAAAAAAACCAGGGTAAGAGACGTCCACGCACTCCATGTCGTCGAGGTTTATATCAATATCCGCTACCTTGCTAAGAATATAGAAGGCCATAGCTATCCTGTGATCCCCGAATGTCTTGACATTACCGGAATGCAATCTCATCGGTCCCTTTATTATCATGCCTTCTTCCATGGCATCCACATTGCCACCTAGGGCCTTAAGACCCTCTACAACGGCAGCAATTCTATCGGTCTCCTTCACCCTGAGCTCTCCTGCATCCCTTATTATGGTTTCTCCATCTGCAAATGCTGCTGCCACAGATAATATGGGTATCTCGTCTATTATCCCGGGGATCTCCACGCCCTCCATTACCGTTGCCCTTAGCCTGTGACCTTTGACAACCATGTCTCCTATCTTTTCTCCGGATGAATACCTTGTGTTAACCATCTTTATGTCAGCGCCCATTCTTTTAAGCACATCTATGAACCCTATCCTCGTAGGATTAATGCATATGTCCCTTATTATCAGTTCCGAGCCATCCGTCGCTGCCGCCCATACGGCAGGGAATGCGGAAGATGACGGATCAGACGGTATATGTATCTCCCTCCCACTAAGCCTCTGTTGGCCCTTAAGCACAACTCTATTCCCATCTATCTTTAAAGATGCGCCTAGATATGTTAACATTCTTTCAGTGTGGTCACGGCTTTTTGCCGGCTCAATAACCTCGGTTATCCCCTCTGCAGCCAAGCCTGCAAGTAATATAGCAGATTTTACCTGTGCAGATGCTACCTTTGTACTGTAGGATACTCCTTTTAGCCTGTTTCCCTTTACCGCTAGTGGAAGGAACCTGCCACCCCTTGCCATGATAGATGCCCCCATCAGTGTCAATGGCTCGATAATCCTTGCCATTGGGCGTTTCTTAAGAGAGCTGTCCCCTGTTATTATGCTTACGCCTTCAATAGAGGCCAAGACCCCGGTAATCAGCCTTGCAGTGGTGCCTGAGTTGCCTGCATCTATTACATCATCCGGTTCCCTTGTCCGTCCGCCATGGACCTTCCATATCTCCTCGTTATTAGTATCCACATCTATTCCCAAGCTTTGGATTGCGTTTACAGTACTGAGTATGTCCTTTGATCTAAGTGGCCTTATTATGAGAGTTTCCCCATGAGCCAACGAACCTATTATTAATGACCTGTGGGTTATGGATTTGTCGCCGGGCGGTCTTATATCCCCCTTAATCCTCATCAAGGGATCTCCTCACACCGCTGTATTGCCTAAGGAGCTCCTTAACGGCATCTACTTTTCCTACGTTTATGTAAGAACGCAATCTCTCGAGTTCTTTAATGTACTCATTAATTAGTGGTATTATGTTGTCCTTGTTATCAAAAAAGATATCTTTCCATACGTCGGGGTCTGATGCAGCTATCCTTGTAAAATCCTTAAGACCTTTACCGATCAAGGTGCGTGGTATGCCTGCCCTTTCTATTATATGCATGTAACCAAAGCTCAACAGGTGTGGGATGTGACTGATTACAGCCATGACGGCATCGTGGCTAGCTGGACTCATGAGTACTGTATTGGCTCCACACAGTCCCCAGAATCTCCTTACCACCTCAATACATGACCTGTCAGTAGAAGAAGTCGGGGTAATCACGCATGTGGTACCATCAAGAATCGAGGATTCCCCTGATACGTAACCGGATCTCTCCTTTCCGGCTATGGGATGACTCCCCACATACCTGGGCCATAATGGCTGGATTAGCTTGACAATAGAGACCTTTGTTGAGCCCGTGTCCGTTAGTATAGAGCCATCCTTCAGGTATTTTACTACTTTTGGTGCCACTTTCAGAGCTGTCTTGACTGGCAAGGCAAGGATTACCAGGTCACTGTCTCTCAATAGAGATAAATCCACCCCTCCCTCATCTATGACTTTCTCGCTTTTTGCTGCCTCAATGCTTGATCTATTGCTGTCAATGGCAACTACACCGGATATCTCTTCCCTGGAGACCACTGCCCTTGCAATGGATGATCCTATAAGCCCAAGACCCACAATTCCAATCTTCATAATCTTATACCAGTATCCTCCTCATTGTGTTTATCAATGTCCTGTTTTCTTCAGGCAGTCCGACACTTATCCTGATATATTCCTTAAGACCGTAGCTTTCCATGTATCTTGTTATTATACCTTGCCTTAACAATTCATTGTACACACTCTTTGCGTTTTTACCTATCTTAACCAGGACGAAATTGGTCTGAGAAGGTAAGAATTCCAGCCCGAGGCTTTTGAGGCCCGAGTAAAGGAAATCCAGACCATTCCATACAGTATCAAGGGTTTTCTCCAGAAACAATGTATCGCCGAGAGCTGCAATACCTGCCCTTTGTGCAAGGATGTTGACGTTAAATGGAGGTTTAATTCGATTGAGCGAGTCTATTATGGAATAGTCTCCAATGCCGAAGCCAACCCTTAATCCGGCAAGACCGTGAGATTTTGAGAGGGTTGTTATTACTAATATCCTTTTGTCCTTGCCGATAAATTCTAGACCACTCTTGAAATCTCCTGCCCTTGAGAAAAGACCGTATGCTTCATCTAAGAGCACGAGAACTTGGTCCGGTAACAATTCCAGAAGCCTTGACAGGCTGTCGAAGTCCAGATACAAGCCAGTAGGATTGTTGGGATTTGCTAAAAAGACGATCTTAGTCTGAGCGTTGACGCCGGATACAATTGAATCTATATCTATGCCAAGTCCGTCTTTCATCGGTGCATACGTAACAGATGCCCCGCATGCCTTTGAGGCTATGCTGTAATAGCTGAAAGTGCATTCGGGTATGATCACGTTATTGCCTGGCTCAATATAGGCCCTGCATACAAGGTCTATAATCTCGTCCGATCCGTTTCCTGCTATTATCTGCTCTTTCTTGCACTTGAAGAAACTTGCAGCCCTTGTCCTGAGTTCTTTAGACGTTGTGTCTGGGTAGAGGTTTACTATGGATTTGTAATCATCTATGGCCCGTAAAGCAGCTGGACTGGGGCCAAGCGGGTTTTCGTTTGAGGCCAGCTTTATGGGATTCTCTATGCCGTATTTTTTAGCTATTTCTTCTTTCGCCTTCCCTGGCTTGTATGAGGGAATGTCCCTTACCCAAGATGCTGTCTTTGGTGGTCTCAAGTCAACATACCCCCCTCTGGATAGGATCCCAGTATCTTGATATCCTTTGTACATGTCTTCACATCTTCCATGGCCATCCTGACATTATCATCTTCATCTAGGTTTCCCTCGATATCAATGAAGAACAAATATTCCCAAGGGTTCTTTTTTGATGGTCTAGATTCTATCTTTGTTAGATTTATCTCTTGCCTTGCAAAGGTACCGATTGCCCTGTAGAGTGCGCCGGGTACATTTTCCAGCGTAAGGATTATAGATGTCTTTGCCTTTCCCTTTGTCTTTGCCATGTGCCTTGATATTACCCAGAATCTTGTTATGTTGTCAGGGTTATCGTTTATCTTGGATGCCAGGATGTTTAGACCGTATAACTCAGCAGAGTACTCTGATGCAATGGCTGCCCCTGAAGCGTGTCTCGCAGCTGCCATTGCAGCCTCTGATGTGCTTGCCATCTCTACCACCTTGGCCTTAGGGAGATTACTGTTAATCCAATCCCTGCACTGGGCTATTGCCTGGGGATGAGAAAACAGGTGGGTTATGCTTGAGAGGTCCACCTTTGACAGGAGGTGATGTACTATGGGTAGCATTATCTCTCTGTATACGTATAATCTTGATGATGCCATCAAATCCAACGTTTGGTTTATCATACCCTCAGTGGAATTTTCAACCGGGACTATGCCTAGGTCAACCCTTCCTGATATTACCTCGTTTATGACGGAATCTATGCTAGGCTTGGGTATTAGTATTGAATCGAAACGGAACGATTTGTAAGCTGCCTGATGACTATAACTACCCTCAGGTCCAAGGTACGCTATTCTCTTTTTCGATTGCAGTGACCTCGAAA
>QMLJ01000315.1 GCA_003643935.1 Deltaproteobacteria bacterium
GAGTCAGTGGATGCATCTGAAGCAAATATTATCTGTAGCCTGTCCTGTGGGTAGTCCAGATCAAGGGTGTTTTTAATCTTTTCCTTGATACGAGATTCCTCGTTGTGCACAGTGATGATAAGGGTGACAGGCGGTAGGTACGTGATGTCACGCTTGACCTCTTTGTGGCGGAAGAAGGAGACCAGAGATAGTATGAGGGGGTAACCCAGATAGGTGTAGAAGATTGAGATAATGGATAGCCAGAATATTGTTAACATCTTCATTGATTCACCGCAGAGGCGTAGAGTATGCAGAGATATTTCTTTGCATTGCCGTGAGATGCCGGCAATGCAAAGGCATGGCTATAAGGATAAAAATTCGCTGACATCTGTTGCTATAACCTCTGCTGTTTTCGCGGATATTGCCATGTGTGTCGGAAGCGTAACAAGGGTTGATGCAATCTCTGATGCACCGGGCGTGCCTATATTCCCCTCTGCAAGGTATGGCCTGATCTGGGGCTCATCAAGAATGGCCCTTGGATACATGCGTCTTACTCCGAGTCTTAAAAGTTTTCCCGGTATATGGTGAACGCCTGCTATGACCGGGAAACGTATGAAAATAGGCGTGGCTTGTGCTGGTATTGACACAAGGTAATCATTTCTCAGGACTTGAGAATATATGCCTGCTATTTTTCTCCTGTGAGTGTTCAGGGTTTCCAGTGTATCTAAAGAGAACTGTCCCAGTTTTTTTAGTAAACAAGGCATGGAAGATATCTTGAAACCAGGGTCGAAGACAGTTGAGCCGAGCCCCAGGGGTAGCGCTTCCATCAAGCCATAGACTCCAGGATTTGATAGAACTTGCGTGGCACCTGTTTTAACAAGGTCTATAATGCCTAAACGGGGTTTGTTTCTTCTTATTTTACCCAATAAATTAATATTGTTCCCAACAAGGGCGCCGCCAGAGCCAAGGGGCAGAGGTTTGCCCCTGCCAAAGCTGTAGAGCCCGAAATCACCTGTTGTGCCAAGTGGAATACCATTGAGTTTACCTCCAAGGGCCTGTGCTGCATCTTCTACGAGGTATATGCCGTTATCCCTTGCAATGGATTTAAGGCTATTAACAGGTGAAGGTATGCCGAACAGGTGCTGGTGGATTATGGCAAGGGTTTTCTTTCCCGTGTTTTTCTTGATTGAGTCCATGTCAGGGCATAGGGTCTTCGGGTCCATGTCATATGCCCTTATCCTTAGCCCTGCCCTTGCAATAGATGCTGCAACAGTGTAGCAGGTATAGCCCGGTATCAGGACCTCTGTTTTCTTCTTATTAGCTTCCAATTTATTTAGCTCTCTAAGAAGCGTGGCGAGGAGTGAGCGGCCGTTGTTGCCCAGGACACAGCCCCTTACGCCAAGGTAATTGCTTAGCTTCTCTTCGAAACTGTTGGCTTTGCTATTTAACGCAGCCTTTATAATGGCTGTAAAACTTATCTTTGTCTCGGCAGGTGGATACCATGCAAGGCTAAATAAGGTCATTTTATCACCTTAGGGATGTGCAGATAACGCAAAGCCTTTTTTTCTTTTGGATCCAAGGGTAAACCTTAATTGATATCATAGGGAGATATATCTCCTTACTAGGGGTCCCAGGATATTTGCAATGCCAAGAGGAAGCCTTGACCACGCTCTCTCTAGTATCTCTCTTATTTTTCCATTTGCTAAAACAGGCTGATCCTGATTTAGAGCCCCTTCAACATACCAATATAGGGGGTGTGGTTTTGCCCCCCACTGTTCCTTGAACCTGTATGTGCCCTCGCCTGGAGTGGACCTGCCAAAGTCAAAGTACTTGAAACCATTATCGCAGGCAAACTTGAGGAAGCCCCAGTATAAAAGCATGTTGGGACTGAGCCTGTTGTAATCCCTGATGGTTGATGCCCAGGGGATGGAGACCGTGTCATTATGAGTTAAGCTGATACCAGCTGCAATGGGGATGTCTTTCTTGAACACAACACCAATGTGTGCATGGGCTGAAAAGGTTTCCATTACAGATCTAATCCATTTCTTTGAGTGAACAGGTGAGCCGAGTGCTTTCATGTTGCTACAGAAGACACCATAGAATTCATCCAGCATGTCGATTGAACCCATCTTGAATTCAAGGCCTTCTTTCATGGGTTTTCTGACCTGGCTTCTAAGCTTTGACTTGAACTGATTCCAGAGCTCGTCTGAAGAGCCAGGTAATTCAAGGAGCATCCTTGATTTGTGGGTAATTAAACCAAATTTACCTGTTTCATCGAGCAGGGTATTTTCATTCTTGCACCTGATCTCAAGCCTGGAATTGAGGGAGCCTGAGAGCTCTAGTGCATGGTGTAAAAGTAGGCTAGAGACATTGCCATCACTGGTTAGCATACAACCATAATCACAAAAAGGCAGGGATACCAGGCTTGCCTTTAATAAAGGAGGCTTTATAAGGGCAAGGGGAAAGATACCTGTAATATTTTTTCCTGGGTCCTCGGCCAAAAAGTAATAGGTCTTGTGCCCATAGGCACGCTCAATTGATTTTTTCCATGCAGACAGGTGGTAAGGCCCTGCATCCGGGTGAGAAAGGACAAATTCATCCCATTTTGCAAGGTCTTTATTATCTTTATTATTGGCAAGGCGTACAGATGTCATTTGGGTATCTATTCAAGGCCGGGTTATTTAGCCTGTTTCTGCCTCA
>QMLJ01000316.1 GCA_003643935.1 Deltaproteobacteria bacterium
AATTGCCTTTATCCTTTGCCTACTCCCATTTGCAGGAATAGTAACAGGTGATGCCGTGCCAGGTATTATACTTGGAAGCATTTCCAGCATAATGCTCGCTGTGAATCTAATGAAAAGGAAGAGTATGAATAATGCACTCTCACTTGTACTTGTGGTCGCAATGGGACTCTATGCAAGTACAACTGTGTATTTCAATTATATGAAGCCAAAGCAGGACTATCTCGGCTTCTCGAAAAAGGCCCTCGAACTTGCACATGGTTCAAGTATAACAATACTCAACCCGGACGAGACATTTGAAGGGGTACTACCCATGCTCACAGGCAAGACATTTAAAGAAGAAAAAAGCGTTTCAAGGATAAAAGAAAAAGGACTGTTCATATGGAAAGACAGCCATGATTCTACACTAGGTAAATTGAAGAAAATGGTAAACATGGATGTCGAGGTAATACTTGAGCAAAAGATAGGGAGAAACATGGTAAGGCTTGCCTTTATAACACCGAGGAGGAGCACTTGAATTCCTAGCTATATCTCTGGGCAAGCCTCAACCTGGTATATTTATCTATCATCTCTGAAAGTCTTTGTTTCCTCTTCTCAAGGTAGGGGTTTCCTTTTATGTACTCGTCTAGAAAGTGTGGATGCATGCCGCCCGGGACATCACTCGCGAAAGACGCATACAGGTAACTCAGGTTCTTTGCAATCCTACGCCACGTAAGAAACCTCTTTATCCTTAACCTATCAAGGTCTATCAGGTAGAGGTGTCTTTTGCCATGATCAAAGAGCAGGTTATCACCCTTGAGATCAACAGGTAGTATACCCATTTCATGTATACGCCGGATAAATAAAGCAATCAGTCCAAAATCCCCCATTGCCATTGTATTACGGGATGCATAGCCAATCAGGTTAGGCGCATCAACGGCATATGTTGCAATGAAGGACTTTGTTAGGACACGACATATACGCTTTTCACAACAAAACATGGGCCTTGGTGTATCCACCCCAAGGTCTTCCAACCTGATTGCTGCCTCAAAAGATTTCAGCGCCCTACTCTTTCTGAAAATATTCTTAAGGCCATCCATTATTCCTTTAAAATAATACTCTTTAAGGTAGACACGTACACCACTTAAATCTCCTAGCTTCACATGGGCTGTCCTTGATCTGGCAACCGTTTTCATGTGCTCAGATTGCATGAGTATACTGGGATCCCCTATACTTTCTGGTATTCCATAATCTCCCCGCACGAACCATGCGTATCCTGCTCTCTTTATCACATCATAAGTGGCTTTCACATCTTCAAGGCCCCATCCCTCAGGCACACCAAACAAGTGCCACAGGAATAGCCATGCCGACCTCTTCAGCTTCGCCCTTACTCCAGCTATAATAGAAAAAGGTAGATTGGTCACCACTTCTACCAGGAGTTTAAGCATTGTAAACATATAGAGCAGGGCTGCATTAGCAAGGCCCCGGTGCTTTAAGAAAAACCTGTACATGGAGCGCTGAAACTCTATTTTTCTTCTCACATCGTGCTGCCTTGCACTAGCACCCTGATAATGCACCACCCTTATACCTGGCAGATGCCAGATCTCAAAACCCTTATCTTTAGCCCTTTTGCACAGGTCTGTTTCCTCCAGATAAAAGAAAAAGCCCTCGTCCATCAGACCTGTCTTATCTAGCACGGACCTTCTTATCATCATGCACGCGCCTATAACAGATGGCACCTTGGTGGGCATGTCAAGGTGGGACCTCTTGCTTGGATACGCGCCAGGGAAAAGTATCTTGAGGAGAGACCTATTTATTACCTGGTTTATTAAACCCGGTATTATATCAATGGAATTCTGAAGCCTTCCATCAGGGAAAATAAGCTGTACACCGCATATGCCTGCCTTTGGATGGCTTTCCATAAATTGTACCATGGGATACAATGCATCCGAGGTAAACATGGAATCAACATTGAGGAGCAGTATATATTCCCCCCTGGAATTCAGTATGCCTCTGTTTACCGCCCTCGCAAAGCCTAGATTGTGCCTGTTTTCTATCACACTTGCAAAAACGCGATACTTCCTTGAGAGAGGGATAGGCGAGTTGTTCACTATTATGATCTCATACTCTATGCTTAGAGTGTGTTCCCTTATAGAATCAATGCATTGGCCAAGCATCTCATCTTCGCCAAGACAAACTATTATGATGCTAACCATAGCCTCTCTATCCTCTCAAAGACATCACTGGGTTTTATACACTTCATGCATAGTGGATCAGGGCAAGTTCTCCTGTTACACGGGGAACAGTCAATAGGATGCCTTACCACGTGGCCCCTAAAAGGGCCTGTCCTCCTGGGATCAGAAGGCCCAAACAATGCTATAACGGGCTTTCCTAAAGCGACTGCAAGGTGCATAGGCCCTGTATCAGCGCTTACAACCATCCTGGATGCATACAGAATTTCCTTAAGCTCTAGTATGGATGTCTTTCCTACAAGGTTGATAATACTATTTCCCTTATAGGAGGACATTATCCTATCTGCCATGCCAATGTCCTGCTTTCCCCCGGTAAGGACCGAATAGACATGCAATCTATCTTCTATAACCTCGGTAAGCTCAGCAAATTTCTCGGCCTGCCACAGGTTTGCAGGTTTGGATGCACCTATGTTCAACACTATAAATTCACGTGGCAAATCGAAAGTATA
>QMLJ01000025.1 GCA_003643935.1 Deltaproteobacteria bacterium
CTCGGCAAGGGTAAGGAATAGGTCATATGCATTTCCCCATTCTTGCTTAAGGCCCTTTACGATAAAAGATGCCGTCCTTTGATCATCCTCTACCGGGGGTATCCTCACCTTATCTTGTCCTTCCTTGCGTTTTCATTTCTTAATATAGTGTGACCTCATATACCATAATAGAGGTGTAGGGTATAGGGTTTAAGGTGCAAGGCAAAAGAAAAGCGCCGGGCAAGAGTCAAGGCACAAAGGGACAGAGGCACAAAGTCTTAAGCGTCAGGCAAAAAAAAGGACATAAGGTTCAAGGTCTAAGGAAACCTAAGGTCTGAGGCTGGATTGTGGTTTGGGCTGAGCGCTTAGCGAGACCCAACAAGCATTAATCTTTTACCCTGTACCTTAAACCTTGAGCCTTATGCCTTGTTTTAAGCTGAAGACTGAAAGTTCCTTTGCCCGACGCCCGGAGCCTGGTGCCCGACGCCTATATATTACTGCTTGACTTTTATATAATCATTGGATAGAGACTCTTTTGCGCAGAAGCTACCGGTGTATGCGAAGAGGGCTGGCGTAGCTCAACTGGTAGAGCAGCTGATTTGTAATCAGCAGGTTGCGGGTTCGAGTCCCATCGCCAGCTCCAGCGCGAGTTAATGCGGAGGGGTTCCCGAGTGGCCAAAGGGAGCAGACTGTAAATCTGCCGGCTCAGCCTTCGGAGGTTCGAATCCTCCCCCCTCCACCATTAAGAGGAAGGGTTCGCAGGAGACGTGAGTCAAACGGACTGCGCTCTTCTCTTTGGAGATGCGGGAATAGCTCAGTTGGCTAGAGCGTCAGCCTTCCAAGCTGAGGGTCGCGGGTTCAAGTCCCGTTTCCCGCTCCAGTACCCTCCTCTTGGTTTTTATGCCCACGTAGCTCAGTAGGTAGAGCACTTCCTTGGTAAGGAAGAGGTTCACCGGTTCGATCCCGGTCGTGGGCTCCATAATAAATAAGGCTTTAGCGTAGAAGGCATAGAAAAAACATAGTAGACAAAGGGGGTATGTATGGCAAAGGGTAAGTTTGAGAGGACGAAGCCTCATTTAAATGTAGGGACGATAGGGCATATAGATCATGGTAAGACGACGTTGACGGCGGCGATAACGAAGCATTTAGCGAAGAGGGGTCAGGCTGAGTATGTGCCGTTTGATGAGATAGACAAGGCGCCTGAGGAGAGGGAGCGTGGTATAACGATAAACACGGCGCATGTTGAGTATGAGACGGAGAAGCGTCATTATGCGCACATAGATTGTCCTGGTCATGCTGATTATATAAAGAACATGATAACGGGTGCTGCGCAGATGGATGGGGCGATATTGGTGGTGGCGGCGAGTGATGGTCCGATGCCTCAGACTCGGGAGCACATATTGTTAGCGAAGCAGGTGAATGTGCCTGCTATGGTGGTATTTTTGAACAAGGTGGATCAGGTAGATGATCCTGAGTTATTGGAGTTAGTGGAGTTGGAGTTAAGGGAGTTATTGAGCAGTTATGATTTTCCTGGGGATGAGATACCGATAATAAAGGGTAGTGCGTTGAGGGCGTTGGAGAGTGATGATAGTGATAGTGAGGAAGTGAGGCCTATATTTGAGTTATTGGATGCGATAGATGAGTATATACCTGAGCCTGAGCGTGAGATAGACAAGCCGTTTTTGATGCCGATAGAGGACATATTTAGTATAAGTGGTCGAGGGACGGTAGTTACGGGTAGGGTAGAGCGGGGTGTTATACATGTAGGTGATGAGGTAGAGATAGTAGGGATTAGGCCTACGATGAAGACGGTATGTACTGGTGTAGAGATGTTTCGTAAGACGTTGGATGAGGGTAGGGCAGGAGACAACATAGGGGTATTATTGAGGGGGACGAAGCGTGATGAGGTGGAGCGTGGTCAGGTAGTGGCGAAGCCAGGTAGTATAACGCCTCACACGCATTTTAGTGCTGAGGTATATGTATTGAAGAAGGAGGAGGGTGGTAGGCACACGCCGTTTTTCACGGGGTATAGGCCTCAGTTTTATTTTAGGACGACGGATGTGACGGGTGACATCAAGTTACCGGAGGGAGTAGAGATGGTGATGCCTGGTGACAATGTCACGATGGAGGTGAAGTTAATTCAGCCGATAGCGTTGGAGGAGGGTCTGCGTTTTGCCATAAGAGAGGGTGGCAGGACAGTTGGAGCAGGCGTAGTAGTCAAAATCATAGAATAGGAGCTCTTGTAATATGGATACACAGAGGATTCGTATAAGACTCAAGGGCTATGATCACAAGCTCATAGATCAATCTGTCCAGGAGATAGTGGAAGCGGCAAGGAGGACAGGGGCACGCGTTGCAGGTCCTATACCTTTGCCTACAAAGATAGAAAAGTTCTGCGTTCTCAGGTCTCCTCATGTGGACAAAAAATCCAGGGACCAGTTTGAGATCAGGACATATAAGAGGTTGCTTGATATACTGGAGCCCACACAGCAAACCGTCGATTCCCTTATGAAACTGGACCTGTCAGCAGGTGTTGACGTGGAAATCAAGTTATAGGGACTTTTGGAGAAGAAAGCATGATCAAGGGTATATTGGGTAAGAAACTGGGCATGTCGCAGGTCTTTGGACCAGGCGGAGAGCTTATCCCTGTCACCCTGATAGAGGCAGGCCCCTGCTACGTTATTCAGGTAAAGGATGAGAAGTCTGATGGTTATAGCGCGGTACAGTTGGGTTTCTGCCAGAAAAGGGAATCCAGGGTGAATAAGCCGCTCAGAGGACATCAGGACAAGGCAGGAAAGGGATACTTCTATTTCCTCAGGGAGATAAGGGATGAGGATGCATCCTCTGTAAAGGTAGGGGATGAGATAAGTATAGCCGATGTTTTTAATAAAGGTGATATGCTGTCGGTAACCGGTACATCAAAGGGGAAGGGATTCCAGGGAGCTGTGAAGAGACATGGTTTCGGAGGTCTACCTGCAGGCCATGGTTCTCTTATCCATAGGGCGACCGGATCCATAGGTGCTTCTGCATACCCCGGCAAGGTTATAAAGGGAAAGAGGATGCCTGGACATATGGGTAACAGGAAGGTCACAGTGCGCGGCTTGGAGGTTGTTGACGTGAAGGCTGATAAGAATATTTTGCTCGTGAAGGGCCCTGTGCCAGGGGCAAAGGGGCAGCTTGTCATTCTCAGGAAGCAAGGAGTTTAGGCATGCTCAGCGTGGATGTGTACAATACAAAGGGCGAGAAAATAAGGGAGATAGATCTCAGCGATGCCGTTTTCGGCTGCGAGGTGAAGCCGCACTTGATGCACGATGTAGTGATCTGGCAGCTGGCCAAACGCAGGGCTGCAACCGCAAAAACAAAGAGCAGGTCAGAGGTCTCAGGAGGAGGTGCAAAGCCCTGGAGACAGAAGGGTACAGGGAGAGCAAGGGCAGGATCAAACAGGTCACCTCTTTGGAAAGGTGGGGGAGTAATTTTCGGACCCAACGGAAGAAAGTATACAATCAGATTGCCCAAAAAGGTAAGGAGAGAGGCACTAAGGTCTGCCTTGAGCATGAAGCTGGGCGAGGACTCCCTTAAGGTAGTTGAGTCCATGGACCTGGATGGTATTAAGACAAAGGGCTTTATACAGGTACTCGAGGCACTTGGCCTGAAAAATACCTTGGTTGTTATGGGTAAGCCTACTAAAGAGGTGATGCTTTCATCCAGAAATGTGCCTTTCAGCAAAACCCTGGATGTAAGGGGACTTAACGTTTACGACGTACTAAGGTACAAGAGTATGATCCTGGACTTAGATGCTGTTTCATGGATAGAGGAGACCCTTGGAAAATGAGTGAAAAGTTTACAGATATTATAGAGGCCCCTGTTATCACGGAGAAAGGTACTGTCATGCGCCAGGAAGGGAATTGGTATCTTTTCAGGGTCTCTAAGCATGCAAACAAGATAGAGCTTAGAAGGGCAATAGAGAACCTCTTTGGTGTTCATGTCTTGGAAGTGAGGACCATGAGGGTGAAGGGCAAAAAGAAACATTATGGTAATCACGAGTATAGGACATCTGAGTGGAAAAAGGCCATGGTGAAATTAAGGGAAGGCGAGACAATAGAGGTCTTTGAAGGGGTATAGGAATGAGTATAAGGGGATTCAGCCCAACATCGCCGGGAAGACGTTTCATGACGGTATCCCGGTTCGAAGAAATAACGAGGAAGAGACCAGAGAAGTCTCTCACTGTGTTTATCCCGGCCAGGGCAGGAAGAAATAACAACGGCCGAATTACTGTGAGACATCAGGGTGGCGGACACAAGCGCTTGTACAGGATTATAGATTTCAGGCGCGACAAGGAAGATGTGCCTGGTAAGGTGGTGAGCATAGAGTACGATCCCAACCGTTCTGCAAGGATATGCCTGATTCAATTTGCAGATGGTGAAAAGAGATATATACTATGGCCTGATGGATTGAAGGTGGGCAGTACAGTCATCACATCGGACAATGCTGACATCCAGCCTGGGAATACCTTGAGGCTGAAATCCATCCCCCTGGGGACATTTGTACATAACCTTGAACTCAGGCCTGGAAAGGGTGGCCAGCTGATACGGTCAGCAGGTGCATATGGACAGGTGCTTGCAAAGGAAGGCAGGTATGTGGATATAAAGATGCCCTCCGGTGAGGTTCGAAAGATCTTCAGCGAATGCAGGGCAACAATAGGCCAGGTTGGTAATGTCACGCATTCCAACATAACGATAGGCAAGGCCGGTCGCAAGCGCTGGCTCGGTGTGAGGCCAACGGTAAGGGGTGTAGCCATGAATCCTGTTGATCATCCCCATGGTGGAGGTGAGGGTAGGGTAAAGGGTAACCATCCTGTGACTCCCTGGGGCATTTCCACAAAGGGTCATAAGACCAGGAGACCTCACAAGGATTCTGATAAGTACATAGTAAAGAGGAGGAAATAGTAGGTGTCCCGTTCATTAAGAAAAGGACCGTTCGTGGATGATCATCTGCTGAAGAAGGCACTTGAGGTCCAAGAGTCTGGCAGCAAGAAGGTGATAAAGACATGGTCCAGACGTTCTGTTATACTACCGGAATTCGTGGGACTTACCTTTGCTGTGCATAATGGCAGGAAGTTTATACCGGTCTATATAACTGAGGCGATGATAGGGCATAAGCTCGGTGAATTTGCTCCTACTAGGACCTTTTATGGCCATGCAGGGGACAGGAAATCTCAGAGAAAGGGACGTTAGGTATGGAAGCCAGGGCTACTTTGAGGTACACGCTAATATCACCGCAGAAGACACGCCTGGTAGTAGACCAGGTAAGGGGCAAGCCCATAGGAGAGGCCTTGAAGATACTCAAGTTCATGGGCAAGAAACGGGCCCATGTAGTGGAAAAGGTGCTCAATTCAGCTGTTGCAAACGCCTTGAATACAGGTGTTATCGATGTGGACAACCTCTATGTTAAATCCATAGTGGTAAATGAGGGGCCGAGCTTAAAGAGGTTTCGTCCTAGGGCCATGGGTAGAGCTACCCGCATAAGGAAAAGGACAAGCCATATTTCGGTTGTTCTGGAAGAGTTTTAGACATGGGGGAATAGAGTGGGTCAGAAGGTACATCCATACGGATTCAGGCTTGGTATAACAAAGGATTGGAAGTCAAAATGGTACACTGGTAAAGGTTTCTCGGACTTTCTCGTTGAAGATGTAAAGATAAGGGATTTTATCTTCAAGAATCTGAGCCATGCGGCGGTATCCAATGTCATAATTGAGAGGGCGGCTGACAAGGTAAAGGTCGTTATATATACAGGTAGGCCTGGGCTTGTGATAGGTCGTAAGGGACAGGGTACCGAGCAGTTGAAGAAGGAGCTTGCCTCATTTATGGCAAGCGACGTTATGCTCGAGATACGCGAGGTAAGAAGGCCTGAGACCGATGCGCAGATCGTGGCTGAGAACATAGCCAGCCAACTTGTAAGAAGAGTGGCATATAGGCGTGCCATGAAAAGGGCTGTTACCCAGGCGCTTAGAATGGGCGCTCAGGGGATTAAGGTTTCATGTGCAGGCAGGCTTGCTGGTGCGGAAATAGCAAGGCGGGAGTGGTACATGGAAGGAAGGGTTCCATCCCAGACATTGAGGTCTGATATTGACTATGGTTTTTCCGAGGCCCATACCATATACGGCGTCATAGGTGTGAAGGTCTGGATTTTCCACGGCGAAGTAATATAGGTATACCTAAGGACAGGAGAATTGGCTTATGTTAATGCCGGCAAAGGTAAAGTACAGGAAACAGCAAAGAGGCAGGATGAGAAGATCGCCTGAAAGGGGATCCAAAGTGAGCTTCGGTGAATACGGATTAAAGGCCATGGAACCACATTGGATAACCGCAAGACAGATAGAGGCTGCAAGGGTAGCCATAACAAGGCATGTCAAGAGGGGCGGTAAGATTTGGATAAGGATTTTTCCTGACAAGCCTATTACTAAGAAGCCTGCCGAGACAAGGATGGGCAAAGGCAAGGGGTCTCCTGAAGAGTGGGTAGCGGTGGTCAAACCCGGCAGGGTACTTTTCGAGATAGAGGGCGTGAGCAGGGAGTTGGCCAAGGAGGCATTCAGGCTTGCATCGCACAAGCTTCCTATAAAGACACAGTTTGTAGCCAGGGAGGATCTTGATGAAAGCTTCTGATCTAAGGGATAGGACAGCCGAAGAACTGGTCGAACTGGAGAGTAAACTGAGAAAGGAGCTCATGGAGACACGTTTCAGAAGGAACTCGGGTCAGCTGAAAAACAAGTGGGAACTGAGATCGTTGAGGCGAGATATCGCCAGGGTAGTAACAGTGCTTAAGGAGAAACAGTAATGTCTGGAACAGGTAGGAAGATGGAGCTCGTCGGTGTGGTCAGGAGTGACAAGATGGACAAGACTGTTGTGGTGACCGTGGAAAGGTTGACCAAGCACCCCGTGTTCAAGAAATATATTAAAAAGCGGAGGTCTTTCAAGGCTCACGACGAGGCAAACGAATGCAAGGTGGGTGATAAGGTATTGATACGCCAATGTCGTCCTCTTAGCAAAGAGAAGAGCTGGAGAGTGGTAAGTATATTGGAAAGACAGGACTAGAGGTGGGTTCTGGAGGCATGACATGATCCAACAGCAGACAAGATTAAAGGTTGCGGATAATTCTGGGGCAAAAGAGGTTATGTGCATAAAAGTTCTCGGGGGTACAAGAAGAAGATATGCATCTTTGGGAGATGTCATAGTGGTGTCGATAAAGGATGCCGTACCCAGGTCAAAGGTCAGGAAAGGTGATGTATACAAGGCCGTGGTGGTAAGGTCCAGGAGGACATACAAGAGAGCGGATGGTTCGAGTATACGCTTTGACGAAAACTCTGCGGTTTTGCTTAATAATCAGCTTGAGCCGATAGGGACACGCATCTTTGGCCCGGTGGCAAGAGAATTGAGGGCAAAGAGATTTATGAAGATAATATCGCTTGCGCCAGAGGTACTTTAGAGGTGGAGGCCATGGTAAGAAGGATAAAAAAAGGAGACACCGTAGAGGTGCTCACGGGTAAGGACAAGGGTAGAAAGGGGCAAGTGATAAAGGTTATGCCAAGCAAAAAAAGGGTGCTTATAGAAAGGGTCAACATGGTGAAGAGACACCAAAGGCGTACCCAGACAAGTGCAGGAGGTATAGTCGAGAAAGAGGCCTCCGTGCATATATCTAATGTTGCACTCGTATGTCCAAAGTGTAACAGGGGTGTAAAGGTAGGTTTCAGGTTTCACGAGGATGGAAGCAAGGTAAGGGTATGCAGGCGATGTGGCGAAGAGCTGGATGTATAAGTTGGTTGTTGGGGTAGCTTAATATGGCAAGGCTGAAGGAACTTTACGAAAAGGAAGTTATACCACAACTCAAGAAAGAGTTCGGGTATAAGAATCAGCATCAGGTACCAAGGCTGGTCAAGGTGGTGGTTAACATGGGTCTTGGCGAGGCGGTTCAAGATATAAAGGTGATCGACAAGTCCATGGAGGAGCTGGCAATGATCACGGGCCAAAGGCCCGTTATCACTCGTGCCAGGAAATCTGTTGCTGCATTCAAGGTAAGGGAAGGCATGCCCATAGGTTGTAAGGTGACCATACGTGGGATAAGGATGTACGAATTTCTGGACAGACTTATAAATGCAGTACTTCCAAGGGTAAGGGATTTCAGGGGAATTTCTCCGAAAGGTTTTGACGGAAGGGGTAATTATACACTCGGGTTGAAAGAGCAGATAGTTTTCCCCGAGGTTGACTATGACAAGGTGGATAAGCTCAGGGGTATGAACATTACGATAGTTACAACGGCCAAGACAGATGAAGAAGGAAGAAGTTTTCTAAGTGCCCTTGGGATGCCATTCAGGAGGTAGTTTTACGGCATGGCAAAGAAATCAATGATAGCAAAGGCAAAGCGGCCTGCAAAGTTCAAGGTAAGGGAATACAACAGGTGTGCTATTTGTGGTAGACCAAGGGGTTATTATCGCAGATTTGGCATATGCAGGATATGTCTTAGGACGTATGCCATGAAGGGCGAGATACCGGGTGTCAAGAAATCGAGCTGGTAAGAGGAGTTGATGTAATGCTCACTGATCCTATAGCAGATATGATAACAAGAATTAGGAATGGGGCGCAGGCCGGGCACGTTAGCGTGGATATCCCAGCGTCCAAGATGAAGTTGGCCATAGCCGATATACTCAAGCGCGAGGGTTATATAAAGGCCTACAAGGCTATCGATGATGGGAAACAGGGTATAGTAAGGGTGACTCTCAAGTACTACGAGTCCAAACCAGCGATCTCCGGTATAAAGAGAATATCCAAGCCGGGCCGTAGGGTTTATAAGGGTGTTAGAGATATTCCCAGGGTAAGGAATGGTCTTGGGATAAACATACTGAGTACTTCCAAGGGCATAATGACAGATCATAAGGCCCGGGAAATGGGACTTGGTGGTGAAATACTCATAAGCGTGTGGTGAGGGGTAGTCTAAGATGTCCAGGATAGGAAAGATGCCCATACCATTGCCCGATGGTGTTGAGGTAAAGATAAGCAAGGGAAGGATAGAAGTTAAAGGCCCGAAAGGAAAGCTCTCAAGGGATATAATTGGTAATATCAAGATCAAGAAGGACGTAAAGGAATTGAGAGTTGTTTCTCTTGATGAGAATCCCAAGACAAGGGCATTCCATGGCCTGATGCGTACCTTGATAAATAACATGGTGGTTGGTGTAAGCCAGGGATTCAAAAAGAATCTTAAGGTGTCGGGTGTAGGA
>QMLJ01000317.1 GCA_003643935.1 Deltaproteobacteria bacterium
GTGCCCTCTTGAAAAAGTTTCTGTCCTTTTCCTCCTGCTCATTCATCTTGGCCCTGTCCATGCCTGAGGATAGCCTGTCACCCATGGTTATGCACATCTCTACTAGGTCATTCTCATCGGGGTTATGGTGATCAGCTGCCTTTAGAGCAAGTGTGGACCTTATGTCCTCATTTCCCCTTGGTTTAAGGTCTAGAGGTAGAGGAAAGCCGGGATCTTCTATAAAGGCGTCGGTGTAAAGGACATGGTAATGGCTATAATTACCTTTTTTGGTTGGCTGGAGAAAATCATTCTCAGATTTCTTACCACCTGCCCTTTGCGAGAACTTCCCTATATCATGGAGTAATGCCCCAAGTACCACGATCTTTTGATCTGTATCCATCAAATATCCCTCCATCAAAGGCTTGTTATTTTGTATTGTCCAAGCCCAAAACTTGTATTTTTTCCTACATTCAATCTTTGCCCAAGCGCGAGGTATGGCCAGAAAGGCTTGATGTTACCCTTGAATATTATTCTGCCTTTCAATCCGCCCGCCGGCATGCGTGCCTTCTGGCGTGTTGAATACCTGCTCCAGTCATACCAGTAGAGCTTGTTTTCAACGGTCTCTATTGATGCAGACATGTCTATTATGCCCTTGAAATCGATGCTGTCCGCCGGTATCCCACAGTGGAATTGTCCTAGAAGCGCTACTCTCCTTAGTAACGTACGGAACAGTGTCTGGAAATCAAGCGAATTAGGCCGCACTATCTTATGGTCCTTTACCAGCCTTGCAGGTGTTATAAAGTCTATCCCTATCTCCATGGGGAGGCCTTCCGCTAGAACATCCGGCATGGAGAGCACATCCCACACGTTTATGTCAGTGTATCCTGGTCTGTAAATAACCTTGGAGGTGTCTCTTACCTCTGTGAGCCTTGCCTTTGCTTTCTTTGCACCAAGGCCCATCTCACCCATTGCCTCCATTACAAATGCAAAGTAAGGCACGTATTCTACTGCCTTTCCTATAAGTACTGCGCCAAGATTGAACTCTTCGCCTTTCTTTATCGCGGGCCTATCATCAAGGGGTGGCCTGAGTATGAAGGGGTGTGGAATCTTCTCGTATTTCCTCATTATTAGCGCGTTCTCTGGCAGGGGTGTCTCAAACACATAACTGTAAACACAGCCTCTTCTTAAGATGCATTCGCTGCAAGACTTGGTGAACCTGGATACGCATATGGCTTTCTTGAAAGCATATCCAAACGCTCCCCTGAAAGTTGCACCTTTGTATACAGGTAAGGGAATGTCCTCCTCGGCACAAAAAGATGCTGTTATCTCGCATACCTTAAAATTGTTGAATACCTTAGCCTCCATAACCTCACCAGAAAGATAACATCATAAACGTATCTATTATATCAAACCAAACATTATTTGCCAAATATTGTTTTGCTATCGTTTTTTACCATCATGGCCAAGACTAAGAAAAAATTGTAGGAGGTGCTAAATGAAACGCGTTTTACTTATACTCGTTTCCTTGCTTGTCTTATGTGGGTCAGCATATGCTGTTGATACGGACGAACCAAGATTCTATGGCTCTGTGAGCCCAATGTTTGTTATTCCTGATATCTCAACAGGTGATTTTAAGGATATTGGTTTTGATGCTGACTTTACAAATGGGTATGGGGTTGATGCTTCAGGTGGGGTAAACTTAAATCGCCATGTCGGTATTGATATTGACGCTCAATATGTAACTCACATCAATGCCAACGATACCGTGTGGTCATATTCTTACAGTTACTATTATTACATGGCTGTACCTATAGATGTTGACATAGACGGTTCTGGCTATTATGTCTCACTCGGGACCACCATTTTTGGTGATAGAAGTAAGATGATCGCACCTTTTCTGAGGTTCTCCATAGGTAGCATGGGTATCAGGATGAAGGTGGATGCCTCATTAGGGCCATATAGTATATCTGATCATGCTTCAGATAACGCTCTGGCTTTCAGCGTAAACCCGGGGCTCATTATCGGAGCATCCAGGCGAGGGCGCTTAAAAGGTATCTTCGGAGTAGAATATGTTGTTGGAAGAGGGGATCTGGACGATGTTAGATATTTCGCTGTAAAATGCGGTGTCGCATTTTAAAATTATTTGTACTGGCTTATGGCCAGCATGGCTGTTGGGGAGGGTATCTCTCATGTTCCGAAGATACCCTCCTTTAGGCATGTCTACTAAGGCCCTTATAAATGGTGAAACATTTGCTTGATCCCAAATATCTGCAGCCTGATACCTTCAAGGAGGCTATGATCTGGTATTACAGCGATAAATTCAAGGATTCAGAAGGCATACCAAAGGATATAGATATACACAAAAAATTAGGCATTAGCTGTATAGACTGTCATAGCCCTGTGGGTCCTTCGTCACCTGCAATAGCCTCCCACGAGATTGCAAAGGGTATTCAGTAGGGGTAAGGATCGTGAAGCAGAGCGTATTGAACGAGAGCAGGACCGGTTGTACCGCAAGGTTGGTCAGCTTCAGGTAGAGGTAAGACTGGCTTAAAAAAGACCGGATTACTAGACTGAGTGTAGCTGAGAAGCGAGCTATGATAGAACCTGGGCATCCAAGGATAAGTGTAAGTTACCTGGACTTTCACACTCCAGTTACTATAGGGAGTCTGAAGAGAACCTGGGGCTCATGAGACTTA
>QMLJ01000318.1 GCA_003643935.1 Deltaproteobacteria bacterium
ATTAATCTTGCCTTTATTCCCTTTACATCAAGATTAATCTCTTCCTTAATCCTTTGCTTAAGTTCTGGCTCAAGTAGCCCTACCTGCTGTATCCAGGCTGGCGAATCGCACAGGATAACGAGTTTATTCTTCGTGATATTAACGGGCGTGGTGTGTGCAGCTAGTAACTCTCCAACAATCTCGGCCCATTTCGACCTAAGTCTTAAAAGTATACTTACACGTGGGTTTACTTCACCCAACAGTGATCCCACCTTTATCATAGATCCATAATCCTTATTATGGCTTCCATGTCAAACAAATTATAATCATGTCCTGTCCAGCAGGTTTATTAATGACAGCATGTCCTGGGGCATACTTGAAGTAAACTCAATCCATTTACCTGTATGAGGATGTCGAAGACCGAGCAAGTACGCATGGAGCATTTGCCGATCCAGGGACTTTACATGCGCCCTTATCAATGGATCCACAATACTGTTAGCCCTCTTCCTCCCACTATATACAGGGTCTCCCACCACTGGCCTGCCCATATCCGCAAGATGTACCCTTATCTGATGAGTCCTGCCCGTCTCAAGTCTCATTCTTAATAGAGAAAACTCCTTCCATTGCCTGTCCACGTGCCAGTGCGTGATTGCCTGCCTGCCCTTGTTTACCCTGGAACTCATTCTTTTCCTGTCAGAGGGATGCCTGCCAAGCAGTGTCCTGATGCTGCCTTCTTCCTTGGGCATCTCACCGTAGCAAAGCGCATAGTACACCCTCAGGTGCTCATGCCTTTTGAATGCCTCTGCCAGGGTATAATAGGCATATTGTGTCTTTGCAAAAACCATTACACCTGACGTCAGCTTGTCAAGACGGTGAACCACGCCTGGTCTTTTTGGACTACCTACACCTGCCATGCCAGGAGCATGGTAAAGTAATGCATTCACCAGCGTACCAGTATAGTTTCCTGCACCGGGATGCACAACCATGCCAGCAGGTTTTTCTACAACAAGTATATACTCGTCCTCAAAAATTATTGAGACAGGGATCTCCTGTGCCTGGGGGGTTTCCTCTACCGGTGCAGGACTCGACTTAAAGACATGCACAATCATCCCTGGCCTTACCTTAAGGGCTGGCTTTGCCTCCAGACCGCCTATTCTTATGTAACCTTCAGACATGAGCCTTTTTACAGATGATCTGGTGATACCTAGCCTGGCGGATAGAAATACGTCCAGCCTTGTATCTGAATCTGCCGAATCTACCCTTAGATCTACTTGTTCCTCCACAGTACTGACCTTATCTTACTTGACCGCATGGCCTTCTTCAGGGAAGAGATCCTTTCTCTTGTTGCATGATATCCCCTCGTTATATAGTCCTCAAGATTCTCAAAATCAGACCAGCTTGCAGATCCCACCTCCGGGTGTATTACAAAATCAGCCTCACTTATCCTGTATGTATTCATGATGGAGCGTGCTATATCATCTGCCCTAAAGATTATGTCCAGACTGTTCTTTATCTCTTTCTCATAGTCTATAGAGACGATATCCCTTGATACATCAACACCCACAACAAAGTCTGCCTTGAGGAACCGCGCCGCTGAGATAGGTACAGACTCCACCCAGCCACCATCCACGAATCTCTTACCCTCAATTTCAACAGGAGGCAGGATACCGGGCACTGCACTCGATGCCTTTACTGCCGGCCTTACCGGGCCAGAGTGTAGTATCCAAGTGTAACCTGATATGAGATCAAGCGCAACGCATGCAAAGGGAAGATCAAGTTCAGAAAAGGATTTATCAGGTATGATTGCGTCCAGCTCGGAGAAAAAGGCCTCGGGAGAGACAACAGATTTCCTGAAAAGTGTCCTGTAGTAAAAATAACCCTTCCTCCCCTTCTCGTATATTCCATCGAAGAAACCCTTGTCCAGGTCTGAAGACAGATTGAGTCTTTGTGCCTTCTTGAGAAAATCTTCAGAGGACAGGTAACCTGTTATGACATCCCTCGTTTCAAGCGCGCTTTTATTACTGGCATAGACAGATCCAACAATGGCTCCCATGCTTGTGCCGGTTACTATGTCCGGCCTCAACCCTTTTTCTTCCATTGCCATAAGTACGCCAATATTTGCCAGGCCCCTAACGCCTCCACCTCCCAGTGCAATGGCCCATCTAAACGACATCACACAAAGCCTCTTTTATCTTGTCAGCAAGCGGGGCTATCTCTGAATCACTTACTGCCTTCATATCAAATATCAGTGTGTTGCCATCTATCCTTGCCAGGACCGGTGGACTTAGACTTCTAAGCCTTTCATGCAACTTGTTTGGCAACGAGGAAACAATCGACAGGCCAAAAGATGGTATTGTCTTTGTTGGTGCAGACCCACCACCTATCACTGCGCTTGTACGTAAGACCTTTGCCCCTTTCAGCCTAAGACGCCTATGGAGTGATACTGCACGTCTTTTTACCTCAACCGGGTCCTCATATATCATCCTGAGCACAGGTACCTTGTTATACTCACCATCCAAGTAAAGCTTAAGTGTCGCCCTTAGTGCAGCTATGGTGAGCTTACCCACGCGTACAGCCCTGTGCAAGGGATTCCTTGCTATCAGGGAGATAAGGTCCTTTCTGCCGAGTATCACACCTGCCTGCGGTCCCCCAAGTATCTTGTCACCACTGAAAGTTATTATGTCTGC
>QMLJ01000026.1 GCA_003643935.1 Deltaproteobacteria bacterium
AAGGTGTTTCCCGGCAGGGGTACCGGGTATAGCAAGAAAGTACCTTGGCCACGAGATGGTCGGTGAAGTAATACAGGCAGGCCATAAAGACTTTCCTCAACAAGAGGGAAACAAAGGCCATAAAGGTGGTGCTTGACCACGTAGCATCATGATGCTAGACCTTTTCCATGCTTGATCTCAAAACTATAAGACAGGATCCCTCAAGGGTTATACAGGCACTGGAAACCAGGGGTGAGACCGTAGACATAGAGGCATTGCTTGGCCTTGACAGAAAGAGAAGGGAACTCATCCAGAAGGCGGATGTACTAAAGGCAAGAAGGAATGCCTTTTCCCAGGAGATAGCAAGATCCAAGGCAGAGGGAAAGGATCATGTTGCTGTCGACACCAAGCAAATGCGAGAGATATCCGAGACCATAAAGGGCATTGATAGTGAAATAAGGCAACTCGAAGAAAAAATCAAACAGATCCTTCTTGGTATACCGAACATACCTCATGAAAGCGTACCCATAGGGAAGAACGAGGAACAAAACCGGATCAAGAGACACTGGGGTGACAAGCCGGAATTTGACTTCATACCAAGGCCACACTGGGAACTAGGCGAGTCATTGGGAATACTTGACTTCAAGAGGGCTGCAAAACTTTCAGGGACAAGATTCTGCCTCTATTGGGGCATGGGAGCAAGGTTGGAAAGGGCACTCATAACCTTCATGTTGGACGTGCATACAAAAGAACACGGCTACATTGAGGTGCTGCCCCCTTTCATGGTCAGTAGGGAGACCATGACAGCCACTGGTCAACTACCCAAGTTCGAGGACGACCTCTTCTCGACCAAGGACCAGTATTATCTGATACCAACTGCAGAGGTGCCAGTGACAAATATCTTTAGGGCCGAGACCATAAATGAAGAGGACCTTCCAATAAAGCTTGTTGCATTTACACCTTGCTTCAGGAGAGAGGCAGGCTCCTACGGAAAAGACACAAGGGGGCTTACGCGCCAACATCAGTTCAATAAGGTGGAGCTCGTGCGCTTTGCACATCCGTCACATTCATACGAGGACCTTGAGGAACTCACTTCAGAGGCAGAAGAAATACTCAGGAGATTGAATCTACACTACAGGGTGGTAACCCTATGCACCGGTGACCTAGGCTTCTCAGCATCCAAAACCTATGATCTCGAGGTGTGGATGCCAGGCCAGAACAGGTACGTTGAGATATCATCATGCTCTAACTTCGAGGACTTCCAGGCAAGGAGGGCAAGGATAAGGTTTGCATCGAATAACACCAAGAAGACCGGGCTTTGTCATACACTCAATGGCAGTGGTCTGGCCGTAGGAAGAACCCTTGCCGCGATACTCGAGAACTACCAGCTCCCGGATGGATCCGTGGAGGTTCCTGATGTCCTTAAGGCCTACATGGGTCTTGACCGAATAGAGCCTATAAGCTAGTTTATAGCAAGTACTAGGAGGGATGGCCGAGTGGCTTAAGGCGGCGGTCTTGAAAACCGCTGTACCGCAAGGTACCGTGGGTTCGAATCCTACTCCCTCCGCCAACACCTATGGAGAGATGGCCGAGTGGCTTAAGGCGCTCGCCTGCTAAGCGAGTGTGGGGTGAAAGCTCCACCGAGGGTTCAAATCCCTCTCTCTCCGCCAGTAAAGAAACAAACCGGGGTTGTGTCTTGGTATGCCTTAATTATTGGCAACAAGAAATAACCCCGGTTTATCGTTATTAGAGAGGATTTAGATAGATGAAGCTAGGAATAATAGGACTTCCGGGTTCTGGCAAGACTACCATATTCAGAGCCCTTTCAGGGAAATCCGGCCTTACTCTACCCGGCGATGAAAGCAGGCCAGGGGCAAATGTCGCATCCGTGGAGGTGATGGATCCCAGGGTGGATAGGTTGGCAGCCATGTATAGACCTCGTAAGGTCACCCGTGCCAGGTTTGATGTCGTCGACTTTCCGTATATTGGGAGGAAAGAAGGAGATAGACAGTTACTCACTCCGTCCGAGCTAGGACTTATACGGAGCATCGATGCGCTGTGCATTGTTATCAGGAATTTCAGGGATCCTCTCATGGACAGCATATACGGAGAACCAAGGCCCAGGCATGACCTTGACAGCCTCTACTCAGAGATCCTGCTTTCTGACCTACTTGTTATAGAAAAGAGGCTGTCCAGTATTGAGAAGACAATGGCCAGGGGCAAGAATCCTGATGATAGCAGGATGGAGAGGGAATTACTTATAAGGATTAAGGATAATCTTGAACAGGGCTCAGATATAAGTAGCCTCAGGCTCCAGGAAAAAGAAAAGAGACTTATCTCAGGATACCAGTTCCTGTGCTTAAAGCCTGCCATGGTCCTGCTTAATTCTGATGAGACCAGCTTTGGGAACAACGGTGACTTGATAGCAGAAATGGAAAAGAGGTTTAAGGTGATGGAACTCGCTGGTAGGTTCGAGATGGAGCTCTCAGACCTAGACACAAAGGACATGAACGAACTTATGAATGATATGGGCCTGGACGCGTCTGTCCTGGACAGACTTACCACGCTGGCATACGGGGTACTGGGTTACATAAGTTTCTTTACCGTTGGAGAGGACGAGGTAAGGGCATGGACGATAAAGAGAGGCACAAAGGCGCTCGATGCAGCAGGAGTGATACATTCCGACATTGCAAAGGGCTTTATCAGGGCGGAGTGCTTCAGCTTTTCCGACCTTATGGCAGCTGGTTCTGAGAAAGAACTTAGGGGAAAAGGACTAATTCGACTAGAGGGCAAGGATTATACAGTAAAGGACGGTGATATTCTCAACATAAGATTCAATGTATGAGATGCTAATGGGCATGGTACCAGCTCTCGCCTATGCCCATATCCACCTTCAGGGGCACGGAGAGCGGATATGCGCCTTCCATTTCTTCCCTTACAATGGCCGATACTTGATCTACCTCGCTTTCTTCTACCTCGAAAACGAGCTCGTCGTGTACCTGTATTACCATCTTGCTCTTCAAGGCCTTCAGCCTTGAGTGTATTTTCACCATGGCCTTCTTTATTATGTCAGCTGCACTACCCTGTATTGGTGTATTGACTGCAATCCTCTTGGCTGCCTCTCTCTCGTTAAAATTCGCCGAGCTTATACCTGGTATAGAACGCCTTCTTCCAATTATGGTGGTAACAAAACCTTGTTTTTTTGCCATCTCTACAGTATCCTTAATGTAGGCTTTTACTCCGGGGTACTTGTCCAGGTAATTTTCTATGTAGCGCCTTGCCATGTCTCTTGGTATGCCAAGCTCGCCGGCCAGTCTGTGTGCACTCATGCCGTATATGATGCCAAAGTTTATGGTCTTAGCCTTTCTCCTTTCCTCCTCGCTCACCTCGTCGAGAGAGACGCCAAATATCTCGGAGGCGGTCGATGCATGTATATCTGTATCATGGATGAAAGAATCCATTAGCGCCTTGTCCCCAGTTATGTGGGCAAGCACACGCAGCTCAATCTGGGAGTAGTCAGCGCTCAGTATCCTGAACCCACGAGGGGCAACAAATGCCTTTCTTATACGCTTGGTCGCCTCGCTTCTCACGGGTATGTTCTGGAGATTGGGCTCTGAGGATGATATACGACCCGTGGCCGTTACACACTGGTTGAATTTTGCATGAATCCGACCTGTACTTGGATCAACCATACCGGCCAATGCATCTATGTAAGTATTCTTAAACTTCGTGAGCATCCTGTAGTCCAGCACCAGCCCGGGCAATTCATGCCTGTGTCTCAAGGCTTCCAGCACCCCACTATCCGTTGAATAACCTGTTTTTGTCCTCTTCATCGGTGGGAGACCAAGATCTTCAAACAGTATCTGGGCTAGCTGGCGTGTTGAATTGATGTTGAACCTCCTGCCGGAGATAGAATATATCTTGTGTTCCAGTCTCTCTATGTCAGAGCTCGTCTCTTCGGATAGCCGGGAGAGGACCTCTTTATCCACAAGAACACCCCTTGTCTCCATTGCGGCCAAGACATACACAAGGGGCATTTCTATATCCCTGTAGACATTCTCAACACCAAGCTCATGCATCCTTTCCTCAAGCCTGGTCCTAAGGGGCAAAAGCACCTCGGCATGGGATGCAAGAAACCTTGCAGTATCTTCCCTGGATAGACCTTTAAGCGAACGCGCATTCTTCCCACTACCCAGCACATCCCTTTTACTATCCAGGTCAATGCCCAAGTATGCCCTTGAGAGGTCTTCAATCCTTGTGACGTTAGAGGTTGCATCGCAGCAATAGGAGCTTATCATGGTATCAAAAAGCCTTGCCCTTGTTTTAACACCTATCTTCTCCGCTTCTACAATGGCCTGCTTTGAATCGTGTATGGTTATGTCCATATCCATCTTACCAAGTGGAAGCAGGTACTTAGTAAGATCAAGGCACGCGAGGTTCTCTTCGCCGTTGTTCAGGGCCGAGCCCAGTCCGGGCAATATAAACATCCCCACAGGTCCGTGCACATCGCTCTCACAGGCATACTTGAAATTCACCCCTGTGTCCTTTAAGCCTGCACCCGGCCCAAGCTCCCTGAGTAGTTCCTTGAATTCTAGTTCCCTGAAAACATCTTCAAGTGACTTGATATCCTCGCCCTTTAGTTTTAGGTCATCGAGTTCAATGTCAATCTCAATGTCCCTATCAAGCCTCACGAGTTCCAGACCAGAGAGCGCGTTTGCTGAGCCCTCCTTCATCAAACCCTTAAGTCTGTCCTGTTTTATCCGGTCAAGACCCTTTAGTATCTCGTCCAGGTGCCCAACCTCATTGATTAGGGTTATGGCACCCTTGGGACCTATGCCTCCCACACCAGGTATATTATCCGAACTATCCCCCATTATGGCCAGCAAGTCAGGTATGTACTCTGGATATACACCGAACTTATCCTTTACGGCATCTGCATCGTAAAACCGGTCTTTCATCGTATCCCAAACATACACACCCTGTCCCACCAGCTGCATAAGGTCCTTGTCCCCAGAGACAATGATTACATAAGCCCTGTCTCTAAATCTCCGTGCAAGCGTGGCTATGATGTCGTCTGCTTCGTACCCTTCTTTCTGGAGTACAGGTATACCTAGGGCATGAACAATCTTTAATATGTAGGGAAACTGTATCTCCAGGTCCTCTGGCATCTTGAGCCTAGTGGCCTTGTACTCCTTGTACACAAGATGTCTCAATGTAGGCCCTCTTGAATCCAGGACAAATGCCATGTGGGTTGGGGCCTTTTCTTTTAGTATCTTGAAAAGCATACGCGTTAGTATGTAAACCGCGTTGGTAGGTAACCCCCTGGAGGTGCTGAGCCCCCTCATGGCGTAGAAGGCCCTGTATATGTAGGAGCTACCATCAAGTAGATATATTTCCATATCAGGCTATCTCATTTGTAGAGAATTCCCTTGTCCTCGCCCTTCTTCCAGTCTGTATAGTCTGCTATGATGCTTGCGTGGTCAAAGGCTATGTCCTGAGGGAGGTTATCCAGTGCAAAGACTCTTGCATTTGCCGCATCGTCACCTGGTATCAACTCGCCATGTGCTACAGCGATAAACACAGTGGTGATGGTATGTCCCCTAGGATCCCTGTCCGGCGAGGAGTACACATGAAACATTCTTAGATTCCTGACTTCAAGTCCAGTCTCTTCCCTAGCTTCGCGTATTGCCGCATCCTCTACGCTCTCACCATAATCTACGAACCCACCTGGCAAGGCCCAGCCCTCAGGCGGATTTTTTCTGTATATCATCACGATGCCATCATTGTACTCTATTATTATGTCTACGGTTGGTACAGGGTTATTGTATACAACTATACCATGACCGCATCTTGGACACGTAATGGTCTTTGTAGTAGCCATTATGCTTGTCTTACCTGTATAGACACGGATACGCCATGGGAATCATCCACGTATACATCTGCCACAGAGGAAAGCTCCTTAAAGATGCTATCCAGCCTGTCTTTGATCTTGGTCTCGGGTCTTGCATCTGGACAGGCTATCTTCACTGTACACCCATCCAAGGCAATCTTTATCACCCTGCCTTTATCCGTACTGTCTATGATCGCACCAATAGACTCTACAAACGCAGATGAGAGCACATTGTAATCTATCTTTACATAGCATGAACCCTGGGTATCTATCTGCAATTCCCTCTTGGTGTCGTGCTTGAACCTCATGTCGGCCATGAGGAAATCGGTCTCCATCCTGAGATATTCCCTCAAGTCTACTGACTCTATCTCTCCCTGCGCCATCTGTATCTTATAGCTCACGGCCTTTAGTATAGAGTTTATTGCCTCGGCACCTTCAAGTATGGATGCCAGATCTTCCCTGTTCTTTTTTGCTATCTTACTGATCTCCTCAGGTGACATGCCATCCATCTCACTTAGCATGTCATTCCTTGTCTCGATGAGCTGGGACCTACCCATTATCCACATTAAAGGTGTATTGAGGTTATGTACCATTCCACCAAGAAGCGACCCCGCATGGTTCAATACCCTCTGCCTTGGATTCATTTTTCCTCCATGAATGCGCGATAGGCAAGGTATGTAGAGTACAGATCGACCTTTGAGGCAATCTCGAAGGGTGCATGCATGGACAGCAGCGCAGGGCCCATGTCCACTATCTCCATGCCATACTCGGCAAGGTATTTTGCAACCGTGCCACCTCCTCCTTCGTCAATCTTACCCAGTTCACCGGTTTGCCACGGTATGTTTCTCTTGTTTAGTATAGACCTGATCCAGGCCATATATTCTGCCCTGGCCTCGCTGGAACCTGATTTACCCCTCGAACCCGTAAACTTGGTAACGCAGATTCCGTAACCTAGCCTGGCTGCGTTTGTCTTTTCATGCACCTCTGGATAATCCGGGTCGAGCGCACCGTTCACGTCGGCTGATATGGCGAGGCTCCTGAACAAGACCCTGGAGGGGATGATATCTGACCCGAGTTTCTCCCCGATATCCCAGACTGCCTCTTCCAAGAACCTGCTCTTTGCACCCGTGTTACCTTCGCTACCTATCTCTTCCTTGTCCACGAGCAGTACAACACTCGTGAAGGGCAGACCCTTTGCATCAATCAAGGCCTTGACCGCCGCCCAGGCACATGACCTGTCGTCATGACCATATGCACCTATCATGGAGGAATCCAGGCCTATCTCCCTGGCAGGACCGCTAGGGACGATCTCGAGGTCCGCAGAGACAAAGTCTTCCTCCTCTATGTTGTAATTCCTCTTTAACAGATCAAGTACGGCCTTCTTTACCTTGTTCTCCTTTGCACCGGTGTCAGGCCTGGAGCCCACGATGATATTGAGTCTCTCCCCTTCGAATGCATCGCTTACCTTCTTGTTGTACTGGACTTTCTGGGCAAGGTGCGGGAGCAGGTCTTCTATGGTAAAGCATGGCTCACTATCCCTCTCCCCTATAACCACATCAACCACACTGCCATCTTCCTTGGCAATCCTACCGTGCATGGCAAGTGGCCTTGCAAGCCACTGGTACTTCTTGATGCCACCGTAGTAATGGGTCTTTAGCATGGCAATATCCGTATCCTCGTACAGGGGATTCACCTTAAGGTCCAACCTGGGTGAGTCAATGTGTGCAACCACTATTCTTATGCCCTCTTTAAGCCCGGCCTTACCTTTTTTCCAGAGTGCTATGGCCTTGCCCCTGTTTTCCAGATACTCTATACCCTTATATGCCCCTATAACTTTCTTTACATAATCTACGGCCTCTCTCTCAGTCTTCACTTCCGACATGAAAGACATGTATTCTTGACAATAGGCATCTATCTCCTTATTTTTGCCCTTTAGCCATTCCCAGCCCGAGATCCTTTCCTGCCTGGACTTATTCTTGCTTGTCTTCTTCTCCGCCATTTTCTTCCCCTATCTTTTCCGAGTAGACCTCGGTTATAGCCCTTACCTGTATGCCATAGGCCTTAAGAGCCTTACGCACATCTGCCTTGCTTGCATCACTCACCTTGAGAATATAGCTTGAATTCTTCATTGAAACCTCCCTGGTATTACGTTGTTACACCTGGTGCATCTCCCGTTTTTTATATTGTTCTCCTTTACAAAAAACCCTGTCCTGGAGATAAGGAGCGACCCGCACTCAGGGCAGTATGTATCCTCGCCGCCACTTGATGCAATGTTACCTGTATACACGAATTTGAGCCCTTCAGAAAGGCCTATTTCCCTTGCCATCTCTATGGTAGCCAAGGGCGTCGGGGGTGCCTTGTCATAAAGGTACCTTGGAAAGTATCTGCTCACATGCCATGGTATATCAGAGCTCACAGACCTTATAAACCCGGCGATATCCTTGAGTTCCTCCCTAGAGTCGTTCTCCCCTGGTATCACCAGTGTTGTAATCTCCAGCCAGATACCGCTTTCATGGTATGCCTTTATTGAATCAAGCACATGCTGGAGCCGACCGGCACATAATCTCCTGTAGAAGCGATCAGAAAACGACTTGAGATCAATGTTGGCCCCATCAATAAGACCCTTCAAATCCTGCCTTATGATATCTGTACTTATGTAGCCATTGGTCACCAAAAGGTTAAGCATACCTTCTCTTGCGGACAACCTAGCTGTATCAATGACATATTCCATGAAGACCGTGGGTTCAGTGTAGGTGTATGCAATACTTGCACAACCATTTGCCTTTGCCTGCCCCACAACCTCTGCGGGTGGGAGTTCATCACCGGCTATTTTGCCTGTCAATATGGGGTACTGAGATATATCACTGTTCTGGCAGAACCTGCACCTGAAATTGCATCCCACCGTTGCTATGGAATAGGCAAGAGTGCCCGGCAGTACATGGAAGAATGGCTTCTTCTCTATGGGATCCACGTTTGCTGCAACTGCCTTTGGCCATACAAGGGTATAAAGCTCTCCTTCAATGTTTTTCCTTACCCCGCATACACCCACTCCCCCTTCCTTTATAATGCACCTGTGCGGACACAGTTCACATCTTACGGCTTTACCATCAAGCTTCTTCCAGTAGCTTGCCTTTTTCACATGTATACCCCGCGATCTCCTTTCAACTCCTTAATCCTTGTACCTCGCACCCTTGTCCGCGGAGAGACTAAGACTTGCATATCTCTTAAGAACCCCGGTAAGTTTCCTTTCAGGGGGGCTCCATTGCCTTCTCCTATGCTCCATCTCTGCCTCATCCACAAGTAAATCTATCCTCCTCTGCGGGATATCTAT
>QMLJ01000319.1 GCA_003643935.1 Deltaproteobacteria bacterium
AAGATTTTCCCGTGTTATCCTCTTTTGAATTTTCTGAAGTATGGAAAGCCTCCTTTTCTTTTCTTCAAGGGGAACATGGTCTGGTATTCTTGATGCCGATGTCCCTGGTCTCGGGGAATACTTAAACGAGAAGAGCACATCGAATCTTACTCTTTTTATGAGGTCAAGGGTTTTTTTGAAGTCAGCTTCTTCCTCCAGTGGGAATCCCACTATGACGTCTGAACTAAATGCAATGTCCTTTCTTTTGCTCCTTAACTTTTCTATAAGACCAAGGTAGTGTTCTGATGTGTAATGCCTGTTCATGTACCTGAGCACCCTATCGGAACCAGACTGGAAAGGCAGGTGCACATGGGGACATAGTTTGACAAGCCGTGAGAAGGATTCAATCAATTCATCGCTCATGTCCTTTGGATGAGATGTGGTGAACCGTATACGTTCTATACCATCCACTTCGTTTATCATGCCAAGTAGTTCATGAAAGGTAACCCCTCCATTATATGAATTCACGTTCTGTCCCAGTAGAAATACCTCTTTCACACCTCTTGATGCATGAAGCCTTATCTCGTCAAGTATGCCCCTGTAATCCCGGCTTATCTCAGGCCCCCTTACAAAGGGTACGATACAGTACGAGCAGTAGTTATTGCAGCCCTGCATTATGTTTATGTATGCCCTATGCGGAGGTTTCATGAAATCAGGGGACGGTATAATGTCCATGGACGGTATGTAGTTACTGAATCCAGTGTCCACCACGTGAGTTTTTTTCTTGAGGAACACTTCGTCCACTATACTGGGGATGGAATGAAGCCTGTGTGTACCAAGTACAAAATCAACGTGAGCAAAGCGTTCAATAAGGTCTTTCCCCTCCTGCTGCGCAGCACAGCCGATTACCCCTATAATAAGGCTGTTTTTTCTTGATTTGTTTTTCCTTAGCCTACCTATGTTGCTCATGGCCTTTTCATAGGCCTTCTGCCTTACAGAACATGTGTTTATGATAATGAGATCAGCCTCTGATGTGCTTTCCGTTGGTATCCAACCACTCTCATAGAGCAGTGAATACAGCTTTTGGGAATCAAGGTCATTCATTTGGCAGCCGTACGTGAATATCTTCAAGTAGCCCTTCATGTACCTAGGACATACAGCCCTATAAGGGTGTAGTCAATAGCACTTGTTGGGTTCGCACAGTTGGCCAGGACGTATCGGGGTTACTGTAGAGGTAGCGTGCTTTTTAAAAGAAGCGCGGGATTGCCTTGCCTTGGGCAATCCCGCCTGTCTGAATTCTTTTACTCTATTCCTTGTTCACGTTTTGCCATAGCGTTGCGTTTGCATTGCCAAATCCACCGCAGAGCATCGCCACTCCGTACTTGGCATCCTTGTAGTCGGTCTTCATTATGTTATTGAGCGTGATGATTATCCTTGCCCCGGACTCACCCAGGGGATGTCCCAGTGCCAGGGCTCCGCCCCATACATTTACATTCTCAAAGGGTGCGTTTTCCCCAAGGCCGAGTTCTCTCAGCACTGCAACGGACTGACTTCCAAATGCCTCGTTAAGCTCCCATACATCAATGTCGTTGACCGTAAAACCTACCCTGTCAAGCAGTTTCCTTGCTGCGTAAAGCGGCCCTATACCCATGATAGTGGGATCACAGCCTGCCATAGCACCTGCCACGTACTTTAGGTGGTACTCAAGCCCTAACTCGTCTGCCTTGTCCCTGCTCATAAGTAGTAATGCACACGCCCCTGTTGTCAGGGGTGAGGATGTTGCAGCGGTGACCACGCCGTCTGGCTTGAAAGCCGGCTGCATCGTAGCCATTGTCTCCATGGAGACATTTTCCCTTATCCACTGGTCCCTGTCCACGATGAACTTTGTGCCGTCTTCTTTTTCACCCTCTATGGGTACGATCTCTCTCTTGAATTTCCCGGCCTTTGTTGCCTCTGCAGCCCTCTTGTGGCTCCAGTAGGCCATTTTCTCCTGGTCCTCGCGGGCTACTTTCCAAAGCTCCGCCACCTTCTCTGCAGTCGGCCCCATGGGTATCTCTTCCATCTTGTACCTGTTTGCTAGCCTTGGCGGAAAGTCCATTGCAAAGGCCATGGGCACGTGCTGCATGTCTTCCACACCTGAGGCGATGTATATATCACGCTCACCGCACATAATGGCCCTTGCTGCGTGCTCAGTGGCTGACATGCCGGAAGGGCACTGCTGGCATATTCCAGTTGTGGCTACTGATTCAGGGAAACCACCAGCAAGCCATGCCAGCCTGGCAATGTCATTCTGCATACCTGACTGGTTTGCTGTACCACAGAAGACCGCCTCTACATCTTCAGGTTTGATCTTGGGATTTCTCTCGAACAAGGCATCGTAAACAGCTGTTAACAACTCGTCGGGTCTCTTGTTTCTAAACCAGCCTTTCTTTGCGTGGGCCCTAGCATTAGCGGTCCTAACTCCATCGATAATTACACATTCCTTCACCTCTACATACCTCCTTGGTTTTTTGGTCTTTATCCAATCAAGTAATATATGCTTTGCAGCATATAATGTCGTTGACCTGCGGTTAACTTTAATCAGGCCTAACCTGTAGGTTGCCACAGATTTGCACACAAGTCAACATAAATGAATCATCATTCATACATGCTGTCTATAAGATCTGCGTAT